>JAAXVP010000105.1 GCA_013335435.1 Thiobacillus sp.
CTCGAAACCATAGTAGGGCGTCAGGTCCATGCCGCCGCCGAACCACCAGACCGGCTCCTCGCCCGCCTTCTCGGCGACGAAGAAGCGCACGTTCATGTGCGTGGTCGGCGCGTAGGGATTGCGCGGGTGCATGACCAGGGACACGCCCATGGCCTGCCAGTGGCGCCCGGCCAGTTCGGGACGGTGCGCGGTGGCCGAGGCGGGCAGCTGGTCGCCCGTGACGTGCGAGAAGTTGACGCCGCCGCGCTCCAGGACGTTGCCTTCCTCGATCAGCCGGGTCAGGCCGCCGCCACCTTGCGGGCGCTGCCATTCGTCGCGCCGGAACGGCTTGCCGTCGATCTGCTCCATGCGCTCGACGATGAGCTCCTGGAGTTCGAGCAGGAATTCCTTGACCTTGTCGGTATTCATGATTTGGGTGGTTTTACTGTGTTCGCCCCATTCTATCTCAGGCATGGCCGGCGTATCGCACGCCGGCCCGGGCGTTGCGAAGAATCACTCTGTGGCAAATCGCCGCGCGGCAATTTGCCATATTCCGGATGCCTGTGTCGGCTTATACAGTTCGGTCCACTCCGGGGTGCGCATCGGGCGCCGGCCGGACCAATCCCGCTACGCGAGGTGCCTATGGAAGCAAACGTAAATGCCACCGGCGGCCGCAGCCGGACCCGGCTGCGCCGGGAAATATTGGCCGCACTGGTCGTCAAGACCGCCCTGCTGGCCGGGCTGTGGTGGCTGTTCTTCGCCCAGGCGCCGAGCAAGGACACCGTCGCGCGCGGCATCGGCGTCCACTTGGCCGCCGGCGCGGAACCCTCTTCTCACCAGGAGCAACAACCATGATCGATAGCACTGTCGTCGACCTTTCGCGGCTGCAGTTCGCCGCGACGGCCTTCTACCACTTCCTGTTCGTGCCCCTGACCCTGGGCCTGTCCTTCCTGCTCGCCATCATGGAGACCACCTACGTGATGACCGGCAAGGAGATCTACCGTGACATGACCCAGTTCTGGGGCAAGCTGTTCGGCATCAACTTCGCCCTCGGCGTCACCACCGGCATCACCATGGAGTTCCAGTTCGGCACCAACTGGGCCTACTACTCCCACTACGTCGGCGACATCTTCGGCGCGCCCCTGGCCATCGAGGGCCTGATGGCCTTCTTCCTGGAGTCCACCTTCATCGGCCTGTTCTTCTTCGGCTGGAACAAGCTGAGCAAGCGCGAGCACCTGGTCATCACCTACCTGACCGCGATCGGCTCCAACCTGTCGGCGGTGTGGATCCTGATCGCCAACGGCTGGATGCAGAATCCGATCGGCTCCGAGTTCAGCTGGGTGACCATGCGCATGGAGATGAGCTCGTTCTGGGACCTGCTGTTCAACCCGGCGGCCCAGGCCAAGTTCGTCCACACCGTGTCGGCCGGCTACGTCACCGGCTCCCTGTTCGTGCTCGGCATCTCGTCCTGGTACCTGCTCAAGGGCCGCGACATCGAGTTCGCCAAGCGCTCCTTCCGCATCGCCGCCGCCTTCGGTTTCGCCTCGGCGCTGTCGGTGATCGTGCTCGGCGACGAGTCCGGCTATGCCGTGACCGAGCACCAGCAGACCAAGCTGGCGGCCATGGAGGGCATGTGGAAGACCGAGCCCGCGCCGGCCGGCTTCACCCTGTTCGCCATCCCCGACGACGCCAAGCGCGAGAACGCGGCCGAGATCAAGATCCCCTACGTGCTGGGCATCATCGCCACCCGCTCGACCGACAAGGAACTGCCCGGCATCGACAAGCTGGAAATGCAGGCGGCCGAGCGCATCGCCCGCGGCGCCATCGCCGTGACCGCCCTGGAGCGACTCCGGGCCGGCCAGACCGACGACGCCACCAAGGCCCTGTTCGAGGCCAACAAGGCGGACCTGGGCTATGGCCTGCTGCTCAAGAAATACAGCGCCGACGTCGGCCAGGCCACCCCCGAGATGATCGCCCAGGCCGCGCGCGACGCCATCCCGGCCGTCGAGCCCATGTTCTGGACCTTCCGCATCATGGTCCTGCTCGGCTTCCTGTTCCTGGTCCTGTTCGCCCTGTCGTTCTGGTATTCGGCCAAGAATACCTTCCATGAGAAGACCTGGCTGCTGAAGTGGGCGGTGTGGTTCATACCGCTGCCCTGGATCGCCTCGGAGATGGGCTGGTTCGTCGCCGAGTACGGCCGCCAGCCCTGGACCATCTACGGCGTCCTGCCCACCCACCTGTCCACCTCGACCCTGTCGGCGGCCAGCCTGTACGGCTCCATCGCCGGCTTCCTGGGCTTCTACACCCTGCTCCTGGTGGCCGAGCTGTACCTGATGTTCAAGTACGCCCGCCTGGGCCCCAGTTCCCTGGGCGTGGGCCGCTACCACTTCGAGACCGCCACCGCCTGACCTAGGAGAAGACCATGCTGGACTACGTAACCCTCAAACTCATCTGGTGGCTGCTGGTGGGCGTCCTGCTGCTTGGCTTCGCCGTCATGGACGGCCACGACATGGGCGTCGGCACCCTGCTGCCCTTCATCGGCAAGAACGACGTCGAGCGCCGCGTCGTCATCAACACCGTCGGCCCGCACTGGGACGGCAACCAGGTCTGGTTCATCACCGCCGGCGGGGCCATCTTCGCCGCCTGGCCGCTGGTCTACGCCACCGCCTTCTCGGGCTTCTACTGGGCCCTGCTGGCGGTCCTCTGGGCCCTGTTCTTCCGGCCCGTGGGCTTCGACTACCGCAGCAAGGTGGCCAACCCGACCTGGCGCACGGCCTGGGACTGGGGCCTGTTCGTGGGGGGCGCGGTGCCGTCGCTGATCTTCGGCGTCGCCTTCGGCAACCTCTTGCAGGGCGTGCCCTTCCACTTCGAGGCCAACCTGATGCCGGTCTACACCGGCAGCTTCTGGGCGCTGCTCAACCCGTTCGCCCTGCTGGTCGGCGTGGTCAGCCTGGCCATGCTCACCTTCCACGGTGCCAACTACCTGATGATCCGCACCGAGGGCGAGATCTACCAGCGCGCCAAGCTGGCCTCCCAGATCTTCGGCGTGGTCATGCTGGCCGCCTTCGCCGGCGCCGGCGTCTGGGTGACGATGGGCATCGACGGCTATGTCATCACCTCGGCGGTGGACCCGTCGGCCCTGCCCAACCCCCTGGACAAGACCGTCACGGTGGCGGCCGGTGCCTGGCTCGCCAACTTCGCCGCCCATCCCCTGCTCTGGCTGGTGCCCGGCGCCGGCTTCCTGGGCGGCCTCCTGGGCCTGGTCATGGCGCGCGTCGACAAGCCGGTGCTGGCCTTCATCGGCAGCGCGGTGGCTGAACTGGGCATCATCGGCACCGCCGGCGTCGCCATGTTCCCCTTCGTCATGCCGTCGTCGAGCGACCCCCGTTCCAGCCTGACCGCCTGGGACAGCGTGTCCAGTCACCTGACCCTGGACATCATGTTCTGGGCCGCCCTCATCTTCACGCCCATCGTGATCAGCTACACCGGCTGGGCCTACAAGAAGATGTCCGGCAAGGTGACCACCGCCTACATCGAAGCCAACGACCATTCCGCCTACTGAAACAAGGAGACCGCCATGTGGTATTTCGCCTGGATATTGGGCCTTTCGGCCGCCGTCATGTTGTCCGTACTCAACGCCATGTGGTACGAGGCCCAGGAGTGCGCCGCCCGGACCGAGGCCTGATCCGGCTCGAAAGTGGCCGGCTGCGGCAATTTGCCGCACCTTTTGCCGGTGCCGGCGGAATTAAAATCGAATCGCTTCCAATCATGGCCTAGACCATGGTTTCAACCCCCGAAAGGGGGTTTTTTCTTTGTCGACAGGGGAATAGAAAATGAACTTCGCGCCGCGCACTTCCACTTTGCTGATCCTGGCCGCCGTCGCCAGCCCGGCCTGGGCCGAGGAGGCGGCGCAGACCCTGGACGAGGTGGTGGTCACGGCGCCGCGCATGGCCGAGCCGCTCACCGTCGAGCTCGATCCCAAGGCGCCCCAGCAGCCGGTGCCGGCCAACGACGGCGCCGGCTTCCTGAAGAACGTGCCCGGCTTCAACGTCATCCGCAAGGGCGGCACCGACGGCGACCCGGTCCTGCGCGGCCTGGCCGGCTCGCGCCTGAACATCCTCCTGGACGGCGCCGACTTCCACGGCGGCTGCGGCATGCGCATGGACCCGCCCACCGCCTACGTCTTCCCGGAGACCTTCGACAAGGTCACCGTCATCAAGGGGCCCCAGACCGTCCTGTACGGCAACGGCAACAGTGCCGGCGTGGTCCTGTTCGAGCGCGACCCGAAGAAGCTGGCCGAGCCGGGTGGCCAGGTCGACGCCAGCCTGATGGCCGGCGCCTGGGGTCGTTTCGACGCCGTCCTGGCCGGCAACTACGCCGGCGAGAAGGCCTACTTCCACGCCGTCGCCAGCCATGCTGAGGCGGGTGACTACAAGGACGGCGGCGGCAACCGGGTGCATTCCGCCTACGAGCGCGAGATCCTCTCGGCGGTGGCCGGCTGGACCCCGGACAAGGACACCCGGATCGAGTTCTCCGCCGTCGGCAGCCGGGCCGAGGCCGCCTACGCCGATCGCTCCATGGACGGCACCAAGTTCGACCGCGAGGGCTACGGTCTCAAGTTCGAGAAGGCCAACCTGTCGCCGGTGCTGCAGAAGCTCACCGCCCAGGTCAACTACACCTACATCGACCACGTCATGGACAACTACTCGCTGCGCACCAAGACCGCGGCCATGTACATGGTCAGCAACCCGGACCGGGAGACCAGGAGCGCCAAGCTGGGCGCCGACCTGGCCCTGGCCGACGCCACCCTGTTGACCGTGGGGGTGAACTGGCAGGCCAACGAACACACCCTGCGCAAGGCCGGCGCCATGATGACGGCGCCCGACCTCGACGACTACGACCGGGCCAAGGACATGGAGACCGACATGGTCGGCCTGTACGGCGAGCTGCGCCACGAACTGGCCGCCGACAGCCGGGTCATCGCCGGCCTGCGCGTCGACGACTGGTCGGCCGACCGCCATGCCAACGCCTACAGCACGCCGGCCAACAACCCGCTGCACAACGCCGGCGCCGACGAGACCCTGAAGAGCGGCTTCATCCGCTACGAGCGGGACCTGACCGGCCGTCCGGCCACCGCCTACATCGGCCTCGGCCATTCCGAGCGGCCGATGGACTACTGGGAGGCCAGCACCTACAACGGCCTGACCAGCGCCGCCCAGCTCGATCCGGAGAAGAACACCCAGCTCGATGCCGGCCTGATCTGGAAGGGCCGGGACGTCAACGCCTCGGTATCGCTGTTCTACAGCAAGATCGACGACTACATCCTGACCCGCAACAACAACACCGCCGCCAACGTCGACGCCACCCGCTGGGGCGGCGAGGCCGACCTGGCCTGGCGCTTCGCGCCGCGCTGGACCCTGCGCGGCACCCTGGCCTGGGTGCATGCCGACAACGACACCGCCGACGTGCCGCTGGCCCAGACCCCGCCCCTGGAGGCGCGTCTCGGCCTCGACTACGCGACCGGGCCGTGGACCTTCGGCGGCGTGGTGCGCATGGTCGCCGACCAGAACCGGGTCGATCCCGGCTACGGCAACATCGTCGGCCAGGATCTCGGCGCCACCGACGGCTTCACCACCCTGGCCCTGAACATGGCCTGGAAGCCGAACAAGTCCTGGCAGGTCAGCGCCGGCGTCGACAACGTGTTCGACCAGGACTACGCCGAGCACATCAGCCGCACCGGCTCGGCCATCGCCGGCTACACCACCGACGTGCGCGTCAACGAGCCCGGCCGCTTCGCCTGGCTCAAGGTCAATTACCGCTTCGACTGAACCGCCCGGCCGGATGGCCGGGTGGTAGTTCCACTCTGCGACAATATGCCGCATTCGGGATGCGCGTATCCGCAATTACCATCCGCCCTGCATAAAACCAGGGGTCGTCGCCGAGTTCGGCTAGGCCCCTTTTTTGTTTTCAGGGGATGAATGAGATGAAGAAAGTTTTTGCCTTGCGGTTTTCCACCTGTTGCATCCTGGCGGCCATCGCCGGCACGGCCTGGGGCGAGGAGGCGGAGAAGCTGGACGAGGTGAGCATCACCGCCACCCGCGAGGCGCGCCCGACCGGCGACGTGCCCCAGGCCATCGCCGTGGTCGGCAAGGAAGAGCTGGCCGACAAGAAGATGTTCAACGTCAAGGAAGGCCTGCAGGGCATCCCGGGCGTCCTGGTGGACAGCAAGAACGGCGGCTTCGATGCCCGCCTGATCATCCGCGGCGCCGGCCTCAAGGCCGCCTACGGCATCCGCGAGATCATGGTGCTGCGCGACGGCGTGCCCCTGTCCGACCCGGACAGCTTCACCCGCCTGGACTTCGTCGACACCCAGGACATCGAGCGCATCGAGGTGGCCAAGGGGCCGGGCAACCTGTTCGCCGCCGGCAGCGTCGGCGGCGCCATCCAGATCATGTCCCGGTCGGTGTTCGACGAGACGGCCAACAACGTCAAGGCCGGGGTCGGCACGGAGGGCACCCTGAACACCCACCTGCGCTACGGCAAGGTATTCGACAACCAGGCCCTGGCCCTGACCGCCACCTACCGCGAGCAGGACAACGACTGGCGCTACTGGAACCAGTTCGATACCACCCAGGTGTCGGTGAAGCACGGCCTGATCCTGGCCAAGGGCACCCTGGAGAGCGAGATCTCGTACTCCGAGGCCAACATGCAGTTGCCCGGCGGCATGGACAAGACCCTGTACGACGAATTCGTGAAGACCGGCGAGCAGACCGCCACCTCGGAGGCCTGGAAGAACTCCGGCCGCTATTCCAAGGTCTGGTTCTTCAACAGCAAGTACGAGGCGGAATACGGCGACTTCACCTTCAAGCCGCGCTTCTACTACAACACCTGGTACCACTACCACCCGGTCACCGGCATCATCAACGAGACCGAGGACTGGGTCAGCAACGTCGGCACCGACATCGAAGGGCAATGGAAACACAGGGGCGGCACCCTGGTCGGCGGCCTGACCGTGCGCCAGGAGCGCACCCCGGACTCGCGCAAATATATGTATGCCAGCGTGATCACCACCACCAGCCATGGTGCCTGCGTCAGTTCCGCCACCGCCACCGGTCGCATCCTGGCCACCTGTTCCGACGCCAAGGGCACCCTGGCCGAGATCGACGACGCCACCAACCTGCTCAAGGGCCTGTTCGTGCAGGAGTCCTGGCGCCCGTCCGAGTCCTGGATCGTCGACGTCGGCATGCGCTACGACGCGGTCGATTTCGAGGACGACAACACCCAGATCAAGAAATACGACTACGCCACCGGCAAGTACGTCACCGGCGACGGCGTCAGCCACTCCGAGAAGACCTTCCACCTGCCGGCGCCCAAGATCGCCGCCACCTACAAGATCAACGACGCCCTGTCGTTGTTCGCCATGGTCGCGCGGGCCAGCCAGATCCCCTCGCAGAGCGAGTTCTCCAGCAATCCCGGCCTGGAGGCGCCGGTCTCCACCAACCGCGAGATCGGCATCAAGGGCCGGGGCAAGAACTGGGAGTTCGACGCCAGCGTCTATTCCAACCCGGTCGAGAAGGAGATCGTCCAGGTCCTCAACGGCGGCCTCACCGAATACGCCAACGCCGGCAAGACCGACAAGAAGGGCCTTGAACTGGCCGGCCGGATCAAGTTCGAGGGCGGCTGGGAGATCGGCGGCCACTATGCCTATTCCGACTACACCTACGACGAATTCGAAGAACTGGTGCGCGTGGGCGCCGGCTACGTGCCGATGGACCGGGCCGGCAACCGCCTGCCCTTCGTCCCCGAGCACCAGTACGGCGTCTTCGTCGGCTGGAAGTCGCCGACCGGCTGGAACGTCAAGCTGTCGAGCAATTCCTGGGGCGAGTACTGGCTGGACAATGCCAACACCGAGAAGTACGACGGCTGGGAGTGGATCACCAATCTGTCGCTGGGCTACGAGCTGAAGGGCCATTCCCTGACCCTGAACGTCGACAACCTGTTCGACGAGCACTATGCCGCCGAGGTGAAGAAGGATACCGCCGGCAAGGTGTCCTACACCGCCGCCTCGCCGCGCACCGTCATGTTGACCTACCGCTACACCTTCTGAGGTCGCCATGGTGCCTATGGAAAGCAGGTCGGCAGCAAGGGAAACGCCGAATAAACCGATGGCTGTCATTGCGAGCGAAGCGTGGCAATCCAGCCGGTCCGCACAAGCCTCTGGATCGCCGCGTCGCGGCGCTCCTCGCGATGACGAATTCGTTATGTGTATTCCTATCGATCCGGCCCGAATGATGATTGACCGCCCCCGCTCCCCCAGCCCCTCCCCCTCGATGGGTGAGGGGGGCACGGCAGTGCGGGTGAGGGGGGCCGTCGATAGATTACTGGGCCGCATCAATAGGGTAGGCGTGGCATTTCTCCTGGCCCTGGCGGCATTCGCGACGAGCGGCGCCGAGGCCGCCCGGCCGCCGGCCGCCGACTGTCGCACCCAGGAGATGAACGCCTGGACCACCCTGCCCATGCTGGTCCCGGCCGGCCGCGGCGACCGCCAGGGCGCGCCTTACTGCCTGGCCAACGTGAGGG
>JAAXVP010000106.1 GCA_013335435.1 Thiobacillus sp.
ACTGCCTGGCCAACGTGAGGGCGGACACGGTCGAGGTGCGCAACGGCGCCGGCGGCTTCGCCCAGCCGGCCAGCGCGCCGGTCGCGACGGGCGGCTTCAAGGTCGGCGCCGGCAAGGTGGGCAACTACCATTGGCTGCAGGCCACCGAGGCGTCCCAGGTCGGCGTGGTCACCGCCAGTACCGCGCACTACTTCGCCAACCCCGGCCCGGCCCCCACCGCCATGCTGCACCTGGCCAAGGCCGACCTGGAGATCGTGCCGCAACCGCTGCCGCGCGAGCACTGGCGTTATCGCGTGGGCGAGTCCTGGGAATTCCTGGTCCGCTTCAAGGGCGAGCCGGTCAAGGCCATGGGCGTGCGCCTGGAGACCAGCGGCGGCACCCAGCAGGTATTCACAACCGATGACCGGGGCATCGTCCGGGTCACCTTCCCGGCCGACGTCGCCGACGCGGCGTCCAAGGGCGGCCACGACCACGGCCGTGGCGGCCAGAACGACTTCGTCCTCGCGGTGGGCCTCACCGACCCGGATGGCCGCTACTACCTGACCGCCTTCAACCAGATCTACGGCGCCGCCGCCGACGCCAATCGCAGCCTGGCCGCCGGCCTCGGCTTCCTGGCCCTGGGCGGCCTGGCGGCCATGCCCCTGGCGATCCGCCGCAAGGAGAACAAGAATGGCTGATGCCGCGCCCCGCCTCACGCTCGGCCGCCTGCGCCTGGCCGTGCAGCTCGTCATGCTGTTCGTCACCGTCTACGGCGGCAGCCTGGTCGGCTACTACACCGCCGAGAAGATATCCGGCAGCCTGCCGGCCCTGTCCTGTGCCTACGACAAGCTGAACGGCGCCCACTGCCAGCTGATCACCACCCAGCACCAGCTGCACCACCGGGTCGGCGAGCAAATCGCCCAGCTGGGCCATTTCGCCCTCAACATGGTGATCCCGCTGGCCTTCACCTTCCTGACCTTCTACCTGTTCTTCGTCGTCCTCAACAAGGCCTTCTGCGGCTGGGTCTGCCCGCTCGGCACCGTGCAGGAGCTGTTGTACCGGCTCGGGCGCCGGCTCAAGCGGCCCTTCCGCAACCTGTCCGAGACGGCGGCGCGGCGCCTGCGTCCGGTCAAGTGGCTGCTCCTGCTCGGGCTGGTGTTCGTCCTGCCGGTGACCGCCGGCCTGGGCGTCACCCCGGCTTCCACCGGCGACGTGTTCTGCCAGATCTGCCCGTCGCGCCTGGCCACCACCCTGCTCACCGGCGATGCCGAACAGGTCATGGTGCGCAGCAACGACGCCCTGGTGTTCGCCTTCGGCGCCCTGGCCAACACCCTGTTCGGTTTCGTCGTGATCGCGTCCCTGGCGGCGCGCCAGCCGTTCTGCCGGATCTGCCCGCTGATGGCGCTGAACGCCGCCTTCCAGCGCCTGTCGCCGATGCGCCTGGTCAAGACGGAAAGCGACAAGTGCGAGAAGTGCGGCATCTGCCGCCAGGCCTGCCCGATGGACATCCCGGAGATCCACCACGAGCACGGCCGCAAGGCCTTCGCGGAGGATTGCACCCTGTGCGGCCGCTGCGCCGAGTATTGCCCGCAGGACGGCGTGATCCAGCTCAAGTTCGGCCCCCTGGCCCTGTTCCGTTCCTCGCGCGCCTACTACAAGGCCCGCTTCAAGGGCGAGACGCCGGCCGGCGAGGTTAAGCCGCTGCGCCGCATGGATAAAACGACGGTCGGGGAGACCACAAGTGCCTGAGCCGGCGGGGGTCGCCTCCGCCTGGCTCCTGGGCCTGACCCTGGGCCTGACCGCCTGCACGGTGACCTGCCTGCCTTACATGGGTGCCTGGATGCTGGCGCGCGAGCGCGCCACGGCCCTGGCTGATACCATCGCGTTCCTGGCCGGCCGGGTTGCCGCCTACGCCCTCATGGGCCTGGCGGCCGGCCTGGCCGGCGCCTGGCTGACCGCCATGCTGGCCAGCGGCATCAGCCACGTCGCGGTCGGCGTCGCCTCTGC
>JAAXVP010000392.1 GCA_013335435.1 Thiobacillus sp.
GGTGCCCGATAGGGTCGGATGCGCCAGGTCGAGACGGTGAAGTCGCCGGTCAACGAGCGTACGGCCGCCGATTCCAGGGCCTCCTGGTCGGTCATCGGCGGCAGGATGCCGGGCAGGCGGGCGGCCCGCATCGACTTGCCGGTGCCGGGCGGTCCCGACATGAGCATGGAGTGGCCGCCCGCCGCCGCCACTTCGAGGGCGCGCCGGGCCGACAACTGGCCCTTCACGTCGGCCAGGTCCGGATAGTGGATCGGTGTGCCGGCCGGAGCGGCGGACGCTGCCGGCAGTTCGGCGCGTCCGCCCAGGTGGGCGCAGACCTCCAGCAGGCTGTTCGCCGCCAGCACCGCCGAGCCGCCCACCAGGGCCCCTTCGGCCGCGCTCGCCGCGGGCAGGATGAAGACCCGGCCGGATTGCCGGGCCGACAGCAGCATGGCCAGGGCGCCCCGGATCGGGCGCAGGGCGCCGGTCAGGGCCAGTTCGCCGGCAAACTCGTAGTCGGCCAGGCGGGCACCGGCCAGCTGACCGGAGGCGGCGAGGACGCCCAGGGCGATGGCCAGGTCGAAGCGGCCGGACTCCTTGGGCAGGTCGGCCGGGGCCAGGTTGACGGTGATCCGGCGGGCCGGGAATTCGTAGCCGGACTGCAGGATGGCGGCACGCACCCGGTCGCGCGCCTCCTTGACTTCGGTCTCCGGCAGGCCGACCAGGTTGAAGGCGGGCAGGCCGTTGGCCAGGTGCACCTCCACCGTCACCTCGGGCGCGTGCATGCCGGCCAGGGCGCGGGTGTGCAGGACCGCCAGGCTCATCGCCCGCTCCGGGCTAGGCGTCGTTGCCCCGTTCCAGGCGGGCGAGGCGTTCCTCGACGGCGCGCAGGTGTTCGCGCGTCTGGGCCAGGACCTGGGCCTGGACGTCGAATTCCTCACGACTGACCAGGTCCAGGCGGCTCAACAAGCCGGCCAGGCTGGCCTTGAGGTTCTTCTCCAGGTCGCGTGCCGGCGAGGCGGCCATGACCTCGGATATCCGTGCGGAGACTTCCTCGAGAAGGTTGGGCTTAGGCATGTCTATCTCCCGTATCGATCATGGCCGCAGTTTAGCAAAGGCGGCGCGGGGAAATCGGTGCCAGCTTGGTGCGGGGGCGATGTGCGGTGCACCATATCAGTGCACAAAAATGGGGCGCCCCTGTAATTTGCGCGCAAAGCCATGTTTTATATGGAGTATTTGTGCTGGCATGGGAAATGCTATCAACGGTTGTGCGCAGTTGCACCACTTTATTCTCTGGAGCCAATGATGAAAAAACTCGTTTCCGCCCTCGTCCTGACCGGCCTGACTACCGTTTCCTTTTCCGTTCTGGCTGAAGATGCCCCTGCCAGCACCCTGACCGGCAACATCGGCCTGACCACCGACTACGTCTTCCGTGGTGTCTCCCAGACCCAGGGCGGCCCCGCCATCCAGGGCGGTTTCGACTACAGCCACGCCAGCGGCCTCTATGTCGGCACCTGGGCCTCGAACGTCGAATGGGTGTCCACCGGCTACAAGGACAACAACAGCATGGAGATCGACCTCTACGGCGGTTACCGCGGTGCCGTGGGCGATGTCGGCTATGACGTCGGCATCATCACCTACTACTACCCGGGTGACCAGATTTCCGGTGCTACCGACCCCGACACCACCGAGGTCTATGTTGGCGCCAGCTGGAAGTTCCTGTCCGCCAAGTACAGCTACGTCGTATCCGATCATTTCGTCGGCTGGACGACTGACACCGGTGGCAAGACCCGCGGCAGCTACTACATCGAACTGAACGCCAACTACGACCTCGGCAACGGCTGGGGCGTGCTCGGCCATGTCGGTTACCAGGACGTCAAGGACAACGACGACGCCTCCTACACCGACTGGAAGATCGGCGTCAGCAAGGATGTCGGTTTCGGTCTCGTCACCCTGGCCTACACCGACACCGATGCCAAGACCGGCCCTTACACCTGGGTTGACGGCACGCACTCCGAAAAGGTTGCCGACGGTCGCGTGTTCCTGTCGTTCACGAAATCCTTCTAACCCGGCCTGAACCGCCCCGGCCCCGGCGCCAGCCGGCAAGGCCGGGGCAGGCAAGGTCCCATACATGGAGACAGAAATGAAATTTGTCACCGCCATCATCAAACCCTTCAAGCTGGACGAGGTACGCGAGGCCCTGGCCGGCCTGGGCGTGTCCGGCATCACCGTGACCGAGGTCAAGGGCTTCGGCCGCCAGAAGGGTCATACCGAGCTCTACCGCGGCGCCGAGTACGTGGTGGATTTCCTGCCCAAGGTGAAGGTCGAGGTCGCCGTCAAGGCGGATCTGCTCGACCAGGCCATCGAGGCCATCCAGAAGGCTGCCCAGACCGGCAAGATCGGCGACGGCAAGGTCTTCGTCTGGGACCTGGAGCAGGTCGTACGTATCCGCACCGGCGAAGCCGGCGAAGCGGCGATTTAAGGAGACATGACCATGAAGCGCTTGTTGGCTAGTTTGCTGCTGGTAGGCACGTTGGGCTTTGCCGGCGTGGCCCTGTCCGAAGAACCGATGCCCGCGCCGGCTCCCGCCGCCGCCACCACCGAGGCCGCTCCGGCCCCCGATGCCGCCGCCATGCCGGCCGAGGCCGCCCCGGCCGAAGCCGCCCCCGCGCCGGCCGCCGAGGCGCCCAAGCTGGATTCCGGCAACACCGCCTGGATGCTCACCTCCACCGCCCTGGTGCTGGTCATGACCATTCCGGGCCTGGCCCTGTTCTACGGCGGCATGGTGCGCAAGAAGAACGTCCTCGGCACCATGATGCAGAGCTTCGCCATCACCGCGATGATCACGGTGCTGTGGATGATCGTCGGCT
>JAAXVP010000107.1 GCA_013335435.1 Thiobacillus sp.
GGCATCCGCTACGTCATCATCGGCAGCGCGGCGGTGAAGAACCCCGGTTTCCTGCACGACGCCTGCAACGCCTTCCCGGGCCACATCATCGTCGGCCTCGACGCCAAGGACGGCATGGTGGCGGTGGACGGCTGGTCCAAGGTCACCCACCACGAGGTGGTCGACCTGGCCAAGCGCTTCGAAGGCTACGGCGTCGAGGCGGTGGTCTACACCGACATCGGCCGCGACGGCATGCTCTCCGGCGTCAACGTCGAGGCCACGGTGAAACTGGCCCAGGCCCTGACCATCCCGGTCATCGCCAGCGGCGGCATCACCAATCTGGACGACATCCGCAAGCTGTGCGCGGTCGAGGACGAGGGCATCATGGGCGCCATCACCGGGCGCGCCATCTACGAGGGCACCCTGGATTTCGTCGCCGCCCAGAAGCTCGCCGACGAACTCGGTATCGCCTGATGGGTCTGGCCAAGCGCATCATTCCCTGCCTGGACGTCACCGCCGGACGGGTGGTGAAGGGTGTCAATTTCGTCAACCTGCGCGACGCCGGCGATCCGGTCGAGATCGCCCGCCGCTACGACGATCAGGGTGCCGACGAACTGACCTTCCTGGACATCACCGCCAGCTCCGACGACCGCGACCTGATCCTGCACATCATCGAGGACGTCGCCGCCCAGGTGTTCATTCCGTTGACCGTGGGCGGTGGCGTGCGCCAGCCCAACGACGTCCTCCGCCTGCTCAACGCGGGCGCCGACAAGGTCTCCATCAACACCTCGGCGGTGAGCAACCCGCAACTGGTCAAGGACTGCTCCGACCGCTTCGGCTCCCAGTGCATCGTGGTCGCCATCGACGCCAAGCAGACGGTGTGGGGCGCCAACCCGAAGTGGGAGGTGTTCACCCACGGCGGCCGCCGGCCGACCGGCCTGGATGCGGTCGAGTGGGGCCTCAGGATGCAGGAGCTGGGCGCCGGCGAGATACTGCTCACCAGCATGGACCGCGACGGGGCCAAGATCGGCTTCGACCTCAACCTGACCCGTGCCTTCTCGGATGCCTTGCGCATTCCGGTCATCGCCAGCGGCGGGGTCGGCAATCTTCAGCATCTGTGCGACGGCGTCAGCAAGGGCGGCGCCGATGCCGTCCTGGCCGCCAGTATCTTCCATTTCGGCGAATACACGGTCGAACAGGCCAAGCGGGCCATGGCCGAGCAGGGCATCGAGGTGCGCCTGTGAGCGATGCCTGGCTGAACAAGGTCGCCTGGAACGACGAGGGCCTGGTCCCGGCCATCGCCCAGGACGCCGCCAGCGGCGAGATCCTGATGGTGGCCTGGATGAACCGCGAGGCCCTGAAGCGGACCGCCCAGCTCGGCGAAGCCGTGTACTGGTCTCGCTCGCGCAAGAAGCTCTGGCACAAGGGCGAGGAATCCGGCCACACACAGAAGGTGCTCGAGATCCGCACCGACTGCGACGAGGACGTGATCCTCATGAAGATTGAACAGACCGGCGGCATCGCCTGTCATACCGGCCGCAAGAGTTGTTTCTTCCAGAAGCTCGACGAGCAGGACTGGAAGGCCGTCGAACCGGTACTGAAGGACCCGCACGAGATCTACCGCAAATGAACCCCGAACCGATGAACGCGGATATCCTCGCCCGCCTGGCGGACACCCTGGAGGCCCGCAAGCAGGCCGACCCCGGTTCTTCCTACGTGGCCAAGCTGTATGCCAAGGGCCTCGACGCCATCCTCAAGAAGGTCGCCGAGGAGGCCGCCGAGACCATCATGGCGGCCAAGGACGGCGAGCGCGACAAGGTCATTTACGAGACCGCCGATCTCTGGTTCCATTCCATGGTCCTGCTGGCCCGCGAAGGCATCCGGCCGGAGGAAGTCCTGAACGAACTCGCACGCCGCGAGGGCCTTTCCGGACTGGTCGAGAAAGCCAACCGCAAGGAAAACGCATGAGCGACTGCATCTTCTGCAAGATCGCGGCGGGCCAGATTCCCAGCCGCAAGGTGTACGAGGACGACGATGTCCTGGCTTTCCACGACATCCATCCGGTCGCCCCGGTGCATTTCATGCTCATACCCAAGCGGCATGTCGATTCCCTGGCGGAATGCGACGACAGCCATAGGGATGTTCTGGCCAAGATCATGTTGCTGGCGCCGAAGTTGGCCCGGGAACAGGGCTTGGCGGACGGTTTCAGGACCGTGATCAATACCGGCCGCGGGGGCGGACAGGAGGTCTTCCACCTCCACGTCCATGTCATTGGCGGCAACGGGCCGCGCCCGCTTTAGACTTAAAATTCAGTTGATTATCACAAGGAGTTGAGACATGGGTTCATTTAGCATCTGGCATTGGCTGATCGTTCTGGTGGTGGTTCTGCTGATCTTCGGCACCAAGAAGCTGAAGAACATCGGCAGCGATCTCGGTGGCGCCGTGAAGGGCTTCAAGGAAGCCATGAAGGAGGAGCAGGGCAAGCCGACCGAACTGCCGCGCCAAGGCGAGGCCGGCGGCACCACCATCGACGTCGAGGTCAAGGACAAGCAGCAGGGGTGATTTGGGTGGGGGGTGCGGAGTGAGGGGTGAGGAACCCCGTCGCCGCCTCACTCCTCACTCCTCACTCCTCACTCCTCACTCACTATGTTCGATATCGCATTCTCCGAATTGCTGCTGATCGGGGTCGTGGCCCTGATCGTCATCGGCCCCGAACGCCTGCCCAAACTCGCCCGCACCGCCGGCGCCTGGATGGGGCGCCTCAACCGCTACGTGTCCGACGTCAAGGGCGACATCGATCGCGAAATGCGTCTGGAAGAACTGCGCAAGCTGCAGGACGAGATGAAGGCCTCGGCGCAGAAATACGAGATCATGGCCGACAAGGCCGGCGACGAGGTCAAGCGCGAGGTCGGCGAGGTCGACAAGGTGATTCAGGCCATGTCCCTGACCGATGGCGGCCTCACCCAACGCGAGGCCGACAAGGTCAGGGCCGAGGTCGCCGCACTGGCCGAGGAAGTGGCCGGTTCGGACGCCAAACCTGAAGTTGCGGCCGCTCCAGCCGAGGCTGCCCAGCCAGGTGCCCAGGCCGAAGCCGACAAATCGCAAGATCGGACCGCCTGAGCGATGGATTCCCAGCTAACCTTCATATCCCATCTGCTGGAATTGCGCGACCGCTTGTTGCGCGCGGTCCTGGTCTGGGTGGTGCTCTTCGTCTGCCTGTTCCCGTTCGCCAACGACCTCTATTCGGTCCTGGCCCAGCCCATGCTGGCCAAGCTGCCGCAAGGCGGACAGATGATCGCCACGGAAGTCGTCACGCCGTTCTTCGTACCGATCAAGGTGGCCATGATGACCGCCTTCCTGGGTGCCTTGCCGTTCATCCTCTACCAGGCCTGGGCCTTCATCGCCCCCGGCCTGTATAGCCACGAAAAGAAGTTCATCCTGCCTCTGGTGGTATCCAGCGTGGTCCTGTTCGGCTGCGGCATGGCCTTCGCCTATTTCCTGGTCTTCCCGGTGGTGTTCGGTTTCATCGTCGGTATTGCCCCGCACGGCGTGGCGGTGATGACCGACATCGGCAAATATCTCGATTTCGTCATCACCATGTTCCTCGCCTTCGGCATCACCTTCGAGGTGCCTATCGTGGTGGTCGCGCTGGCGCTCATGGGCATGGTCGAGGTGGAGAAGTTCAAGGAAGGCCGGCCCTACGTCATCGTCGGCGCCTTCGTCGTCGGTGCCGTCTTCACGCCACCGGACGTCGTCTCCCAGATCATGCTTGCGGTGCCGCTCTGGCTGCTCTATGAACTGGGCGTGATCGTGGCAGGCTGGTTGGTCAAGAAGAAAGTCGGGCAGGATACCGGCGAATACAAGCCGATGACCGACGAAGAGATGGAAGCCGAGTTCAACCGCATCGAGGACGAACAAGGCAAAACCGGTTGATGCACAGATGTAGTGCGTATATTGCAACGACGCCCCGAGTTGGGGCGTTTTGTTTTGGTGCCCTATAAGGGAAAGCCGGCAGATACGTGCACCGATATAAGGCACGCTACTTGCTTATGTGGTGCGTTCGCTTAGCTGGAGTGCGTTATGGATGCTTATAAGACCGGTTCCGACATGATCTTCGTGTTGCTCGGCGCCATCATGGTGCTGGCCATGCACGCGGGTTTCGCGTTTCTCGAATTGGGGACGGTGCGCCGGAAAAACCAGGTTAACGCCCTGGTCAAGATACTGACCGATTTCAGTATCTCGACCATCGCCTATTTCTTCATCGGCTATGGCATCGCCTATGGCGTGCATTTCTTCTCGGGCGCCGATGTCCTGGCCCAGAAGAACGGCTACGACCTGGTCAAGTTCTTCTTCCTGCTCACCTTCGCGGCGGCCATCCCGGCCATCATCTCGGGCGGCATCGCCGAGCGGGCCCGCTTCAACCCGCAACTGGCCGCCACCTTCCTTCTGGTCGGCTTCATCTATCCCTTCTTCGAAGGCCTGGTCTGGAACGGCAACTTCGGCTTCCAGGACTGGCTGAACGGCCTGGCCGGCGCCAAGTTCCACGACTTCGCCGGTTCCGTGGTGGTGCATGCCATGGGCGGCTGGATCGCCCTGCCGGCGGTCATCCTGCTCGGCGCCCGGCGCAACCGCTACCGCCATGACGGCATGATCTCGGCGCACCCGCCCTCAAGCATCCCCTTCCTGTCCCTGGGGGCCTGGATCCTCACTGTCGGCTGGTTCGGCTTCAACGTCATGTCGGCCCAGAGCGTCGAGGCCGCCTCCGGTCTGGTCGCGGTCAACTCGTTGATGGCCATGGTCGGCGGCACCCTGGCCGCCCTGGTGGCGGGCAAGAACGACCCCGGCTTCATCCATAACGGCCCCCTGGCCGGCCTGGTGGCCGTGTGCGCCGGCTCCGACCTGATGCACCCGGTGGGCGCCCTGGTCACCGGCGCCGTGGCCGGTGGTTTGTTCGTCTGGATGTTCACCACCACCCAGAACAAGTGGAAGATCGACGACGTCCTCGGCGTCTGGCCCCTGCACGGGCTGTGCGGTGCATGGGGCGGCATCGCGGCCGGCATCTTCGGTGCCCAGGCCCTGGGCGGCATGGGTGGCGTCAGCCTGCTGGCCCAGGTGCTCGGCACCCTGGCCGGCATCGCGGTGGCCCTGGCCGGCGGCTTCGCGGTCTACGGCATCCTGAAGGCCAGCGTCGGCATCCGGCTCGAACCGGAGCAGGAGTTCGAGGGCGCCGACCTGTCCATCCACAAGATCACCGCCTCGCCGGAACGGGAAACCAACTGGTAATTCAGTCGGGCGGTCTGAGCGCGCCGCCCAGCCTGGTCATCAGCCAGGCCAATGCCCAGGCGGTGAACCAGATGGCGTAGAAGGAAAAGATCACGTCGCTGAGGAAGTGGCCGCCCTGGGCCATGCGCATCAGGCCCAGCGCGCTGCCGAGGGCGAGGCCGGCGATCAGCCAGCGGCGCGGCCGGCGCGCCACGAAGGCGAGGGCGGCCAGGCTGAAGCCGATGGAGGCGTCGCCGCACACGAAGGAACAGTTGTTCGGGCACTGGTCGCTGATCACCCAGGCCGGGGTGAACTGGCGCTCGCCGCCGAACTCCACCAGATGGCCGGGCCGGGCGCGGTGCCAGTTGTCCTTCAGGACCGCGTTGACCACCAGGCCGGGGCCGAGCACCAGGACCAGCACGAGGAAGGCCGCCGGACGCCGCCAGGGCAGCAGGCGGGCAACCCAGCGGGCGGCGAGCGCGACCAGGAGGGCGGCGAGCGCGACCAGCCAGGCCAGGATGCCGACATAGTCGTGCACGAAATCAAAGAAGGCGTTGCCCTTGAGGACGAAGCCGTCCGGGCCGTAGAAGGCCGCGGCGGCCGCCTTGTCCAGGTCCGGGAAGGCCAGGAACAGGATTGCGAAGGCGAGGGCGCCGAGCGCCAGGGTGACGGGGTTGGGCAGGCCGCCGTTCATGGTCCGCGATAGTCCCGGACGCGCCAGACCCGGTAGGTCACGAGGTAGTCCGGATAGGGCCGGATCTCGATCGGCGGCTGCGGCACCACCTCGGCGAACCAGGTGGGCAGCTTGGCGTCGAGCTTGTCCTCGCTGACCAGCAGGAAGACGCCGCGCGGGGCGTCGCGCAGGTCGGCGGTCAGGGCATAGTGGTTGTCGAGGCCGCCGGTGGGGTTCAGGTAGCGGGCGTTGTCGCCGTAGGGGCGGGCGTAATAGCGCATCAGGGCGAACAGCTTGCGGTCGTTGCCGAGCAGGCGGGCGTCCGGCATGGCCTGCAGGCGCTTGGCGACCTCGGCCCCGAGGGCGCGGTAGCCGGTCACCCGGCCGTAGGGATCGGTCTTGCGGCCGAGCTGGATGTCCAGGGCGCCGGTGAGGTCGTGGGCGTGATAGATGGCCGCCGCCGCCGCCAGGTGCAGGGCCACGGCGGCGATCAGCCAGCGCCGCTTGCCCTGCATGAACCAGGTCACGCAGACCAGCGCCGTGCCGGCGGCGTAGGCGAAGGCGGCCCAGTTGGCGAAGGCGCGCGACAGCAGGGCGAGGCCCAGGAAGGCGGCCAGGGGCGCCAGGGTGAAGGCGGCCAGCAGGCGCAGACGGTCGTCCGCCAGCCAGGTTTTCGGACGCGCGGCGATGACCAGCAGGCCGGCGAAGGTGAGCGGACCGAATACCGCGAACTGGCCGACGACGAATTCCAGCAGGGCGGCCGGGTGGAACAGGGCGCGGTCGAGCTGGGAGATTTCCGCCGTGTGCGCGTAGCTGACGAACTGGTGGCCGGCATTCCAGAGCACGTTGGGCAGCAGCATCAGGAGGGCGACGGCGGCGGCGCCATAGGGGCGCGGGTCGAGGAAGAGCCGGCGCCGTTCCGGCGCGATGGCCAGGTAGGCGGCCAGGCCGAGACCGAAGAACACCATGCTGTATTTCGACATCAGGCCGAGGCCGATGGCCAGGCCGAGCAGCAGCCAGTCGCGCCAGCGGCCCGAGTCCAGGGCGAAGCCGAGCAGGTAGAGCGACAGGGTCCAGAACAGGATCAGGAAGGCGTCGGTGGTGATCAGCCAGGCGCCCAGGGAGACGAAGGGCAGGGTGGCATAGACGACGCCGGTCCAGAAGGCCATCGCCTCGGCGCGCGGGTCGGCCCGGAACAGTCGGCGCACGAACAGGAACAGCAGCCAGGCGGTGAGCGGGTAGACCAGCACCGAGAGGGCGCGCACGCCCAGCTCGCCGTCGCCGAACAGATGGGTGCCGAGCCAGATCGCCCAGGCCACCATGGGCGGTTTCGAGTAGTAGCCCCAGTCCGGGGCGAGCGACCAGGTCCAGTACTGGGCCTCGTCGGCGTACAACTCCATGCCCAGGTGGGCGGCGGCGAGGACGCGCCAGGCCGCCAGGGCGAGGAGGATGAGGAGCAGCGTCAAGGCATGATTCGTCATGCCCGCGTAGGCGGGCATCCAGTTGAAAAGGCCTGGATTCCCGCCTGCGCGGGAATGACGGTCAGGGTTCATTTTGCTTCTGGTTCAATGGGTTGCAAACGCCAGCCGGGCAGCAGGTGGAACACCAGAACGAGGATGGCGATGGCCTGCTCGAACGGTCGTGCCAGCGGGTAGCCCGAGTCATAGCGGAGAAGCAGGACCAGGGCGCAGGCGATCAGGAACAGCTGTACCGCGGCCAGCACGGTGGGATGGCGCAACCTTCCGAAACGCTCGGCCAGCCTGAGTCCGATCATCCCGGACAGCCAGCCGCACAGGATGCCGCCGGCCACGTCCATGGGCCAATGGGCGCCCACCGCGACGCGGGACAGGCCGGCCGCCAGGGCCAGGGCCAGGATCCACGGCGCTGCGCCGCGTGCCCGCAGGCCGAGCGCCAGGACGCAGGCGAGCACGAAGAGGGTGGTGGTGTGGCCGGACGGGAAGGAACCGGCCTTCAGGTAGGGCCCGATCACGTGCACCTGGTCGGCCAGGACGGCGAACGGCCGCGCCAGGGCGAGGCCGTCCTTGATGCCGTGGGAGAGCAGGGTGGCGGGCAGGCTGGCGAGCAGGGCGGCCAGGACCAGGTCGGGACGCCGGCGCAGGAAGGGCAGCAGCAGGCAGAGCGCCACCAGGGTGTCGCCGAGCACCGTGAGGTCCGACCACAGGACCGCCGGCAGGCGGGCGGCGAGGCCGTTCAGGGCCAGGAAGACGGCCTGGTTGGTGGCCGGGTGGCTGAGCGGCCAGAGCAGGGCGAGGGCGGCCAGGATGACCAGCCAGGTCAGGGGCTGCTTTTCCGTCATGGCATCCGGGCCAGCACGTAGCCGCGTTCCCGATAGATCGGCTGGGCGCCGGGCAGCTTGGCCAGCTTGCTCTCCCGGGTCAGCACCAGATCGCCGGACTGCGGTTTATCCTTGCTCACGGCCCTTTCGGCATAGGTCTGGAAACTGGGTGTGTTGAGGCCGTACAGGACCAGGTTGCCCGGATAGTCGCGGGCCAGGCGGGCGGCGTTGCGAATCGGTTCCTGCTGGATCTGGCCGATGATCGGAATCAGGAACGCGGCCATGGCCACGCCGGCGAGCAGGCCGTTGACGCGCAGGGCGCGCACCGTGTCGATCCGACGCAGGAACAGCAGGGCCAGGCTGAGGACCAGGGCGCCGCCGCACCAGAACCAGTAGGCCGGCGTGAAGGCCTCGGGCAGGTTGGCGAGCAGGAGCTGGTCGTCCGGCTTGAGCTTGCCGGCGGCGCCGGCCAGGAGGGCGGGCAGCAGGAGCAGCAGGCCGAACATCAGGGGCGCCAGGCCGAGGGCCAGCCAGCGCCGGAGGGGCCGCTCGGACAGCGCGGCGAGGATGATGACCAGGCCGCCGTAGCCGTAATAGACGTAGTGGGGCAGCTTGGTGCCGGAGAAGGAGAACAGCACGAAGGCGAACAGGAACCAGAGCAGGCCGAAGCGCAGCAGGGTGTCCCGCCAGACTTCGCGCAGGCGGGCGAGGGCGGCCAGGAACAGGCCGGTGTGGGGCAGGAGGGAGAGCAGGACCACCGGCACGTAATAGAAGTAGTTGCCGCCGTGGCCCTCCATGGGCGTGTCGAAGCGCGACAGGTTGTGCTTGAGGAAGAAGCCGGCCAGGAAACCCGTGCCTTCCTTGAGGGTCTGGATGACGAACCAGGGCGTGGCCAGGGCGAGGAACAGCAGGATCGGCCCGACCGGCAGGGCCCAGGCCAGGAAGCGCCGCCATTCGCCCAGGCTGGCGCACCACAGGAACATCGCCGCGCCGGGGATCGCCAGGGCCACCGGCCCCTTGGTCAGGAAGCCCAGGGCCATGGCCAGCCAGGCGGCATAGAGCCAGCGCCGGTTGTTTTCCTGCATCCACAGCCAGGTGGCATAGCCGGCACAGGCCAGCCAGAGGTTCAGGAGGGCGTCGGCGGTGGCGGCGCGGGTGATCACGGCCAGGCCGGCCGCGGTGGCGATGACCAGGGCGGCGGTGAGGCCGGCCGAGCGGTTGATGACCCGGCCGACGAAGGCATAGGTGACCAGGATCCAGCCGGCCGAGGCCAATGCCGAGGGCAGCCGCCAGGCGAATTCGCCGTGGCCGAACAGGCTCACCGAGGCGGCCTGCAGCCAGTAGATCAGGATCGGCTTGTCGTAGCGCGGCTCGCCCAACAGGTAGCTGGACAGGAAGTCGCCGCGCAGGAACATCTCGGTGGTCGAGGCAGTGAAGGCGCCTTCGTCCAGATCGAACAACGGCGGCGTGCCCAGTCCCAGGAACGGAAACAGGACGAGCGCCGCCAGGAGTATGCGCGCCTCCCAGCGTTCCGGCCAGAACGCTCCAGTCATTCCGGCTTGCTGGTCGGCTCGCGCAACAGGTACTGGGCCTTGCCGCCCGGCTCGTGCCAGATGCGGGTGAGCAACTCGCCCAGGATGCCCATGCCGATGAAGTTGGCGCCCATCAGGGTCAGCATCACGCCCATCAGGAGCAGGGGGCGGCCACCGATGTCGGCATGGCCGAAGATCTTGAGCCCGGCCATGTACATCAGGATCAGCACGCCGGGGAAGAACATCGCCGCGCCGATGCCGCCGAAGGCGTGGATGGGGCGGTGCAGGAAGCGCAGCATGAACTTCACCCACATCAGGTCCAGGAGGACCCGGATGGTGCGGTCGATGCCGTACTTGGACACGCCCTTGGTGCGCGCGAAGTGGTTGACCGGGGTCTCCATCACCTTGGCGCCGTATTCGTGCGCCAGGGCCGGGATGAAGCGGTGCAGCTCGCCGTAGATCTTCACGTAGCGCACCGCCTCGCGCCGGTACAGCTTGAGCGAGCAGCCATAGTCGTGCAGGCGCACACCGGTCACGGCGGAGATCAGCCGATTGGCGATCTTGGACGGGAATTTACGCAACAGGGCCTTGTCCTGGCGGTTCTTGCGCCAGCCCGAGATGATGTCGATCTCAGGCCGCTCGTCGAGCATCTGCAGCAGGCGCGGGATGTCGGTCGGGTCGTTCTGCATGTCGCCGTCGATGGTGACCAGGATCTCGCCGCGGGCGGCGTCGAAGCCGGCCTGCATGGCGGTGGACTGGCCGTAGTTGCGGCGCAGGAAGAAGGGCCCTGGCTGCGGCCCTTCAGA
>JAAXVP010000393.1 GCA_013335435.1 Thiobacillus sp.
CCGCCGCCAGGCCTTCGCCCACGGCCGTCCGGAAGACCAGGCGGCCGGCCTCGCCCAGATCGAGTTCGGTCTCGCCGCGCCAGCTCCATGCCCGATCCGGTACCGCCGCATCGGGCGTGGCCAACACCACGCAGCCGGCCTGCCGGCACAGCCGGCGGTCGCCGAACGGCAGGCTCGGGTGCCGGTCCGGACCTGCATGCACGAGTTGGTCCAAGGCCTCCGCCAGCCACGCCCGCCCCGGCAGCTCACCGGTCCGGCGGCGCAGCCAGAAGCGCAGCAGGTTGCGCGCCCGCGCCGGGCCCAACTCCGCCAGCCCGGCCACATCGAGGCCGGATGCCGTCCCAAAGCGGGCCAGGTCCGCCGCGGCCAGGTCGTCGAGCAGTCCGGCGCTCTCCGCCAACTGTTCCGCGGTACGGGCCAATACCGCACGGCTGGCCGGAAACCGGACATCGAGCAGGGGCAGCACTTCGTGGCGCAGCCAGTTGCGGGTCAGGGCGATATCGGCGTTGCTCTCGTCGTCCATGTAGTGGACGCCGTGACCGTCGGCATAGTCGGCCAGGTCGGCGCGGCCCAGTGCCAGCAGCGGACGCAGGATCGCGCCGTCCTCGTGGCTGCGCGCCTCGGCCATGGCCGCCAGGCCGTGCACGCCGGCACCGCGCAGGAGGCGGAACAGCAGGGTTTCCGCCTGGTCGTCGCGGTGATGGGCGAGGACGATGCAATCGGCATCCTGATCCCGGTAGGCGTCGTAGCGCGCGGCGCGCGCGGCCGCCTCCAGGCCGGCCGTGCCGGCGACGACCTCGACCCGACGGACGGCGAGCGGCACGTCCAATTCGGCACAGGTCCGCCGGCAGTGTTCCGCCCAGGCATCGGCGTTGACCGAGAGGCCGTGGTGGACGTGGACGGCGCTCAGGCCGAAGGCCAGCTCCCCACGCAGTCGAGCGAGGACGTGGAGCAGGACGGAGGAATCCAGCCCCCCGGAATATCCCAGGCAAAGCCGGGCACCGGGGGCGAGGCGGGATTTCAGGAAATCCCGGACGTGCGCTTCGAGATCAGCGTGCCCGCGTCTCTTTGAACTTGCCATAGCCCATCAGGCGGGCGTACCGGATGTTGAGCAGGGCATCGAGGGGCTGCTCGCGCACCGCCATGAGGGCATCGACCAGGGCGTCGCGGAGGTTCTCCATCATGGCGTCCGGATTGCGGTGGGCGCCGCCCAGCGGCTCGCTGACGATCTTGTCGACCAGCCCCAGGGTCTTCAGGCGCGCTGCCGTGATGCCCAGGGTCTCGGCCGCCAGGGGCGCCTGGTCGGCGCTCTTCCACAGGATGGAGGCGCAGCCTTCCGGCGAGATCACCGAATAGGTGGAGTACTGCAGCATCTGGACCACGTCGCCGACGCCGATGGCCAGGGCGCCACCGGAACCGCCTTCGCCGATCACGGTGCAGATGATCGGGGTCTTCAGCTCGGCCATCACGTACAGGTTGCGGGCGATGGCCTCGGACTGGCCGCGTTCCTCGGCGTCGATGCCGGGATAGGCGCCGGGCGTGTCGATGAAGGTCATCACCGGGATCTGGAATTTCTCGGCCAGGCGCATCAGGCGCAGGGCCTTGCGGTAGCCCTCGGGGCGCGGCATGCCGAAGTTGCGGTACTGGCGCTCCTTGGTGTCGCGGCCCTTCTGGTGGCCGATCACCACCACCGGCTCGCCCTGGAAGCGGGCCAGGCCGCCGACGATGGCGGCGTCGTCGGCAAAGGCACGGTCGCCGTGCAGCTCCTCGAAGTCGGTGAACAGGCCCTTGATGTAATCCAGGGTATAGGGACGCTGCGGATGCCGGGCCACCAGGGAGGTCTGCCAGGCGTTCAGCTTGGCGTAGACGTCCTTGGTCAGGGTGGCGCTCTTCTTGCGCAGGCGCTGGATCTCCGGCGACAGGTCGACGCGGTTCTCGTCATCCGCGGCGGCTTCGCCTTCGGCGCCCTCCAGGAGGGTCTCGATCTTGGCTTCCAGCTCGGCGATCGACTGTTCGAAATCCAGGAATGTGACTTTCATGTGCCGGAACGGGTAATCGTTATCAAGGGGGCGCATTGTACCGCGCCCCTGCCCGTGAGCCTATTCGAGCGGCTCAATGATGGTGGTGGTGACCCTCGGGGCGGCTGGCTCAGCGTTGTTCACAACGGCTGGCCGGCTGGATGCGCCTGGTTTCCGCGTCCCGGTGGTGGATACCACTGGTGGTGGAGATTGTTTCCATGCGGCTTACCTGGCGGCCGGCAATGCCGGGCTGGAGGACGTCGACCGCCGGCTTTTTGCCAATGCGGCTGCCGCCCTTAAAGTGCAGCACCTGGGTGCGAGGGGCGGTTTGCCAACCTTTTCACAGGTGGAGGAGTTTTTAGCGCAGCATGGTTGATTTTTTCGGTTTCAACATCATCCTGGATGACATCGTCTTCCCCGACGGCCAGACCCGCATGGGCCTGCTGGGCGGTGGCGGAGCGGAGCGACACCAGGATCCCTGCGCCGCCGGTCAGGGTGGCTGCCAGGAAGCTCAAAGCCAGGATATGGCTGGTTCAATATGGCAATTAACCAACTCACGGCGGGACAGGCCTTTCGCACCTCATCAACGGCAGCCTGGCTGAAAGCATCGCCGCCCGCGAACCCAAGCCGGTACTCAGTATTAAGATCCCAAAGGAAGAAGAACCGGATATGGAAATCCCCCCGGAAGCTTCTATCTATCAAAACCTGGAATTCTTCTGAAAATCCGAAACCCGTAACTTGGAACCTGGAACTTGGAACTCTCGAACCAG
>JAAXVP010000108.1 GCA_013335435.1 Thiobacillus sp.
GTATCAGCCGGGCCGGCCGCCTGACAGGCCGCCGACCAGGCCGCGGCGACATCGGGGTAGGCCGTGCAGGTCAGGCCACGACCGGCGAACTCGGCCGCCAGGGCTTCGACGCCGCGGCCGCGCGGGCCACCGAGCCCGGCCAGGTACCAGCAATCCACGATTCCGGCCAGCGGCTCGATCACGCCGGCGGCATCCTTGTCGGCCAGCATGGCGAACACCGCCAGCTTGCGGCCGACGGGTGGCAAGTCCGCCAGGCTGGCCGCAAGCGCCCTTGCCGCATGCGGATTGTGGGCAACGTCCAGGATACGCAACGGCGCCTGGCCGACCACCTGAAAGCGGCCGGGCATCCTGGCCCGGGCCAGGCCGGTACGCATGGCGGCCATCGGCACCGGCAGGACCGCCCGCATGGCGTCGAGTGCGGCCACTGCGGCAGCGGCGTTGTCGATCTGGTGTCGCCCGGCCATGGCGGGCACCGGCAGGGCAGGATAGACGCGCTCCCCGACCCGGCACAGCCAGCCGTCATCGCTGCGCTCGGCGGCGAAGTCATGACCGATGCACCGCAGGCCGGCACCGATGGCAGCGGCATGGGCCAGCAGGCTGGCCGGCGGTGCCGTGTCGGCGCAGACCGCCGGCCGACCGGGACGGAAGATGCCGGCCTTTTCGTAGCCGATCGTCTCGCGATCCGGCCCCAGGTAATCCATGTGATCGAGGTCGACCTGGGTCACCACGGCGCAATCGGCGTCGAACAGGTTGACCGCATCCAGGCGGCCGCCCAGGCCGACCTCCAGCACCGCGACCTCGATGCCTTGGCGCTGGAACAAGCCCATGGCGGCCAGCGTGGTGTGTTCGAAATAGGTCAGGGAATCGTCCCCCCGCGCAGCCTCGACCGCCTCCAGGGCCATGACGATATCGGCGTCGCCGGCCGCGCAGCCGGCGACCCGGATGCGCTCGTTGAAACGCAGGATATGCGGCGAGGTATACAGGCCGACCCGGTACCCGGCCTCGCTCAGCATGGCCTCCAGGTAGGCGCAGACCGAGCCCTTGCCGTTGGTGCCGGCCACCGAAAAGACGGGAAAGGACGGTTGCCGACCGAGCCGTCGCCAGACCCGCCCTACCCGCTCAAGGCCCAACTCGATGGCCTTGGGGTGCCGGGTCTCCAGCCTGGCCAGCCACTCGGGCAGGTTCACATCAGGCAGGATGCCGGCGCATCAGTTGTGCCGTGATGTTGGCAATGGTCTTGCGCATCTCCCGGCGATCGACGATGAGGTCGACGGCACCGTGGTCCTGCAGGAATTCGGAGCGCTGGAAGCCTTCCGGCAGCTTCTCGCGCACGGTCTGTTCGATCACGCGCGGGCCGGCAAAGCCGATCAGGGCCTTAGGCTCGGCGATGATCACGTCGCCCAGCATCGCGAAGCTGGCCGAGACGCCGCCCATGGTCGGATCGGTGAGTACCGAGATGAACGGCAGGCGATGGGCGGACAGCTTGGTCAGGGCGGCCGAGGTCTTGGCCATCTGCATCAGCGACAGCAGGCCTTCCTGCATGCGCGCACCGCCACTGGCGGAGAAACAGACGAACGGGGCGCGGGCCTCCTTGGCCGCCTCGACGGCACGATTGAAACGTTCGCCGACCACGGACCCCATGGAGCCGCCCATGAAGCGGAACTCGAAGGCGGCGGCCACCATCGACTGGCCGAACAGCGTGCCGGACATGGCCACCAGGGCATCGGTTTCCTCGACCTCCTTGGTGACGTCGGCGATGCGGTCGGAATATTTCTTGCTGTCCTTGAATTTGAGGCTATCCACCGGCACCACGCTGGCCCCGATCTCCTGCCGGCCCTCCTCGTCGAGGAAATAATTCAGACGCTGACGGGCGTTGATGCGGTTGTGATGGCCACACTTGGGGCAGACGTCGAGGTGCTTCTCCAACTCGGCCTTGTAGAGCACCTCCTCGCAGGAGGCGCATTTGCTCCACAAACCTTCGGGCACCACGTTCTTCTTCGTCGCGGCCTCGACACGGCGCTGAATCTTCGGGGGGATGATCTTCTGGAACCAGCTCATGGTCTTTTCCTTACTTGTCCAAAGCGGCGCGCACGCCGGCGACGAAATTCTTCACGTTGTCCAACAGGGCATCGGGGGCGGAGTTTTCAATCTCCTGCACGATGCGGCTGCCGATCACCACGGCATCGGATACATCGGCCACCTTGCGGGCGGTCTCGGCGTCGCGGATGCCGAAGCCGACCCCGATGGGCAGGCTGATGTGCTTGCGCAACTGCGGCATCTTGTCGGCGATGGCGGTCAGATCGAGGTTGCCGGCCCCGGTCACGCCCTTGAGGGAGACGTAGTAGACGTAGCCGCGCGCCAGCTTGGCGACCTGCTCGATACGTTCCTCGTTGGTGGTCGGCGCGAGCAGGAAGATGGGCGCGATGTCGTGGCGCTGCAGATGCTCGAAGGCCTCGTGGCTCTCCTCGGGCGGGAAGTCGACGGTCAGGACGCCGTCGACGCCGACCTCGGCACAATGCGCCGCGAAGGACTCCCAGCCCATCGCCTCGATGGGATTGCCGTAGCCCATCAGGACCACCGGGGTGGCGGTGTCCTGCTTGCGGAACTCGGCCACCATGGCGAGCACCCCGCGCAGGGTCATGCCGTTCTTCAGGGCCCGCTCGGAGGCGCGCTGGATGGTCGGGCCGTCGGCCATCGGATCGGAGAACGGCACGCCCAATTCCAGCACGTCGGCGCCGGCTGTCACCAGGGCATGCATCAGCGGCACGGTCCGGTCCAGGGCCGGGTCGCCGGCGGTGACGAAGGGGATCAGGGCCTTGCGGCCCTGTTTCCGGAGGGTGTCGAAAGTGGCTTGGATGCGATTCATAGGGTGATGCCCTTGAGGCGGGCGACGGTATTCATGTCCTTGTCGCCGCGGCCGGACAGGTTGACCAGCAGGACCTTGCCCTTGGCCATGGCCGGGGCGATCTTGATGGCATGCGCGAGGGCATGGCTGGACTCCAGGGCCGGGATGATGCCCTCGAAGCGGCACAGGGCGTCGAACGCGGCCAGGGCCTCCTCGTCCGTGGCGGCGACGTACTCCGCGCGCCCCATGTCCTTGAGCAGGCAGTGCTCGGGGCCGACGCCGGGATAATCGAGGCCGGCCGAGATGGAATGGGTCTCGATGATCTGGCCGTTTTCGTCCTGCATGAGATACACCTTGTTGCCGTGCAGGACGCCCACCTTGGCGTCGCCGGTCAGCGGCGCGGCGTGCTTGCCGGTCTCGACGCCGTGGCCGCCGGCCTCGACGCCGATGATCCGCACGCCCGCCTCCTCGATGTAGGGATGGAACAGGCCGATGGCGTTGGAGCCGCCGCCCACGCAGGCGATCACGGCGTCCGGCTGGCGGCCGATCATCTCGGGCATCTGGACCTTGGCCTCGTTGCCGATCACGCACTGGAAATCGCGCACCATCATCGGGTACGGGTGCGGCCCGGCGGCGGTGCCGAAGATGTAGAAGGTGGACTCGACGTTGGTGACCCAGTCGCGGATGGCCTCGTTGCAGGCGTCCTTGAGGGTCTTGGAACCGCTCTCCACCGGCACCACGGTGGCACCCAGGAGCTTCATGCGGAAAACGTTGGGGGCCTGGCGCTGGATGTCGTCGGCGCCCATGTAGACGATGCATTCCATGCCGAAGCGGGCCGCCACGGTGGCGGTGGCGACGCCGTGCATGCCGGCGCCGGTCTCGGCGATCACCCGCTTCTTGCCCATGCGCTTGGCCAGCAGGGCCTGGCCGATGGCGTTGTTGATCTTGTGCGCGCCGGTGTGGTTGAGGTCTTCGCGCTTCAGGTAGATCTGCGCCCCGCCGAGTTCGTCGGACAGGCGCTTGGCGTGGTAGATCGGGCTGGGCCGGCCGACGTAGTGTTTCAACTCGTAGGCGAACTCGGCCTTGAATTCGGGATCGTCGCGGAAGCGCAGGTACTGCTCGCGCAATTCCTCGACCGCCGGGATCAGGGTCTCGGCCATGTAGATGCCGCCGTACGGACCGAAATGGCCGTGGCTATCGGGATAACTGTAAGTCAACGTTCTCAACCTCTTCGATGAACGCGGCGACCTTCGCCACGTCCTTGATGCCTTTCGCCGCTTCCACGCCCGAGGACACGTCCACCGCCCAGGGCCGCACGCTGCGCACCGCCTCGGCCACGTTGCCGGGGTCGAGGCCGCCGGCCAGGAGCACCGGCAACGGCAGCCCGGCCGGGATCAGCGACCAGTCGAAGCGATGGCCGGTGCCACCGTGTGCATCCGGTGCGTAGGCATCCAGGAGCAGGCCGGCGGCATCGGCGAAATCGGTCGCGCATTGTAGCAAATCCGTCTCCGGCCGGACCCGAATTGCCTTCAGCCAGGGAACCGAGAACGCGCGGCAGAAGGCGGCCGATTCCTCGCCGTGGAACTGCAGCAGGCTCGGCCGCACCTCGGCCAGCACCGCCTCGACCTGGGCCGGATCCGGGTTGACGAACAGGGCCACGCTGGCGACGAAGGGCGGCAGGGCGTGCACGATCTCGGCGGCGCGGGCGACCTCGACCCGGCGCGGGCTCTTCTCGGCGAACACCAGGCCGATGGCATCGGCGCCCAGGCGGGCGGCGGCGAGGCCGTCCTCGACCCGGGTGATGCCGCAAATCTTGATTCGGGTTCTCATAGGCTATCGACAAACGGCACGCGGCCGCGGGTTTGGGGCAGGTTCCATTCGGCATCGTACCGCACGTCGACCAGATAGAGGCCGTCGGCCGCGAAGGTCGCCGCACCGAGGCGGCGGTCCCGGCTGGCGAGCAATTCCGCCAGCCAGTCCGGACCGCGCCGGCCGAGGCCGATCCAGACCAAGGCCCCGACCATGTTGCGGACCTGGTGATGCAGGAAGGCGTTGCCGCGAAAATCGAACAGGACGAAGTCACCCCGTCGCTCGACGGCAGCCCGGCGCAGTTCCCGCACCGGCGACCTGGCCTGGCACTCGGCGGCCCGGAAAGCCGAAAAATCGTGCGTACCGACCAGGTGCCGGACCGCCGCCGCCATGGCCTCGACATCCAGGCCGCGGTGCACCCAGCCGACCTTGCCGGCCAGGATCGCCGGCCGCACCGGATGGTTGAACAGGACATAGCGGTAGGCCCGCTCGCGGGCCCCGAAACGGGCATGGAAGCCCTCCCCCACCGGGCGCGCCCACAACACCGAGACACCGGCCGGCAACAGGGTGTTGACGCCGCGCACCCAGGCGCTTTCCGGGCGCTCGTGCGCGGCATCGAAATGCACCACCTGGGCGGTGGCGTGGACGCCGGCATCGGTGCGGCCGGCCACGATGGTGGCCACGGGACCGCCATGGACCTGGGCCAGGGCCCGTTCCAGATGGTCCTGCACGGCACAGCCGCCGGGCTGGGTCTGCCAGCCGCAGAAAGTGGCGCCGTCGTATTCGATACCGAGGGCTAGGCGAGCCATAGGCCGATCAGGGTCGCCAGCGCGGCCAGCAACAGCAGGGTGTCACGAGCATGCCAGGGCTCGTGGGCCAGGGTGTAGGCCGTATTCCCGGATTGGGCCGGAGCCGGTACGGCCAGCATGGCGGTGAGATCGCGCAGCCGCATGGAATTGCTTTCCATCGCCTGCAAGGTCAGGCCCAGCCTGACCGTCGTCCGCTCGGCCGGGAAACCCAGCCAGGCCAGGCCGGCGAACAGGCCGTGCAGGCCTGCCATCAGGCGCTGGCTGCCCATGCCGACGACCAGGACGTCGAGCAGCCAGAGCAACAGCAACAGGCGCAGCGTGTGCTCGCCGGCCGACAGCAGGCCGGCCCCGGACGGCGAGTAGTCGCCCAGGGCCGGCCATGCCGCCGCCCCCGGCAGGCCATAGGCGTAGCCGACCACGAGCAGCAGGAACAGCCAGCGTGCCCGCCAGGTCAGGCGCAGCATGGCGTCGAGCCGGTTCCGGAACAACAGCGGCAGACTGGCGGCAAGGAGACCAAGCAGGAAAAAATTCAGCCCTGGCAAAGCCAGGGCTGAAAGGATGTAGAACAGTATGCGCAGGGCGGGATGCACCGCTTACAGGCTGGCGATCAGCTTCTCGGCTTCCCGCTTCTGCTGGGCGCCGCCCTCCTTGACCACCTCGTCGAGGATTTCGCGTGCACCTTCCTTGTCGCCCATTTCCATATAGGCGCGCGCCAGATCCAGCTTGGTGTTGACCTCTTCGAGCAGGTCGGCATCGATCGCCTCGGGCGCCTCGATGACCTGTTCCTCGACGGCAGCCGCCTCGGCAGGCGCCTCAGGCTCGGCCAGTTCCAGGTCGATGCCGCTGAAATCGAGTTCGGGCAGCGTGTCGGCAGGCGGCATCACGACCGTCTCGTCGGCTGCCAAGGACTCGGCCGACAAGTCGAGCAGGCCGATTTCCTCGGGCATTTCGAGCGCGGTCTCGGCAGTGCTGTCGGGCAGATGGATTTCTTCCACGCCCCCCAGCTCGGCCTCCATCGCGGTACCGAAAGCAGGCAGTTCGATCGCCTGTTCGCTACTTGCCTCGGCCGCCTCGAAAGTCTCAAGCGGCTCGGCGGTGAAATTCAGGTCTGCCAGACTGAGCAGGTCTTCGACCGCGGGCTCGGCGGCGGCAGGCGGCTCGACGACCGGCTCAGGCATGGCCGGCTGGTCGAATTCAAGCGCCTCGACCGCCTCGCCCATCGATACCGCTGCCTCAGGCTCGGGAATGGCCGGCTCGGGAACGGATATCTCAGGAACCTCGTCGGGCAGCGACGGGGCTCCGCCGAAGACGCGGTAGAGCGGATTCGCCGGGTCGACCTTGCGGCCCATCTCGCTCGCTTGCTGCCAGACCGGATGACCGGGATCGCCGAGCCCCGCGTACAACTCGCTGGCCTGGGTCTCGAAACTGGCCTTGTCCTGACGGGCGGCGTAGATCTCCAACAGCTTCAGGCTGATCTCGTGGCGATGCGGATCCTTGCCCAGCGCCTCCTTGAGGATCTCTTCCGCCTGGGCATCCCGCCCGTAGGCCATGTAAACCTCGGCCTCGGCAATGGGATCGACCTCGTGGGTATCGATGGAGCCCAGGCCGAGACGGCTGAAATCGGTCGCCACGCCGGACTGGGTGGTCGTGCCCCGTTCCGTGCTGGCGCCGCTGCCGGTCTTGAAGATCGAGGTCTTGAAGGGATCCCCCCCGGTCATCACGCTTTGCTCGAAGTCGGACAGGCCCTTGCGCCGGCGGCTGCCGATCATGAAGACCCAGAGCAAGGCGGCCAGGACCGCCGCGGCGACGAGACCGCCGACGTATAGCGGAGTGGCAAGCAGGGACTGCAGGAAACCGGGCTCCTCGACCGGAGCCGGAGCAGGCGCCTTGGCCTTCGGCTTCTCGGGTTGGGGCGGCGGTGCCACGGCCACCTTGGCAGGTTCCGTGGCGGCCGGCGCGGCTGCCTCGCCTGCGGCGGGCTTGGCGCCTTCCTTGGCCTTGAGTTCGAGCAGGCGCTGGAGATCCTGGACGGTGCGTTCGAGCTGGCTGACCCGTTCCTGTGCCTCCTGCAAGGCACGGTTCTTGGCGGCCACCTCTTCTTCCATGGCCTGCATGTGCTGCGCCGACTTGGCGTCAGCCGCCTTGGCGGGTTCGCCCTTGGACAGCTTCAGGACGTCCTTGGGCGCGGCCGCCGCGGCCGGCTTCTGCTGCGGCTGGGCCGGCACGATCTTGCCCTTGCCGGCGTCTTCCGGCGCCGCGTCGGGAGTCATGCGGGCAGCCTCGGTGGCGACGCGGTTGCGGATCTGATGCCAGGCTTCGGCGTGCTCGCTGAGCAACTGGCGGGCCTGGCTGGGGCTGAACATGAGCATGACCGATTCACGGTCCGGCACGGTCAGCACCTGGCCCTGTTTGAGCATGTTCACGTTGTTGCGCGCGAAGGCGTTCTTGTTCACCTGGTAGAGGCTGGCGACCATCATTTCCATGGTGACGTCGGGCAGGATCACCTTCTTGGCGATGGAACGCAGAATCTCGCCCGATTTGACCGGACCATAGGTGGCCGGCTTGGCGGGCTTGGCCGCCGGCTTGGCCTTGGCCGCCGGCAGGGCCGGTTGTGCTTGCGGCACCGTTTGCGCAGGCGCGGCTTCCCGCACGGCCGGCGGAGCCGCCACGGCCGGCATCTGCACCGGCTTGGCCACCTCGGCCACCGGCTTCTGCTCGCGCACCGGATCGAGCAGGATGGTGTATTCGCGCAGGATACGGCCGGAACTCCAGTTCAGTTCGATCAGCAGATCGACGAAGGGGTCGCTGACCGGGGCGGCCGAGGAGATGCGCACCACGGGCTGGCCGTTGGCGCGCTTGTCGATCACCAGTTGCAGATCGGAAACGACACCCGAGCGTTCCATGCGCGCCCGGCGGAAGGCTTCCGCGTTGGCCAGCTTGGCTTCGACGGCGCCGAGTTCATCCGGCTGTACCGACAACAGTTCGATTTCGGCCCGTAGCGGCTGCCCCAGTCCGGACAAGACGGACATCTTGCCCAGGCCGGCGGCCGAGGCGGCCCCCGTCACAAGCAACAAGGAGGCCAGCAAGCCACTGATTCTGATCGATCTTTTCACCATCATTCCCCTATCTCGTGGCAGCCACATTCGGACGTACCGCCGCACCGATTTTCATGGTTACTCATATATTTAGGCAGAGTTCCTTATGCTGAATTTACGTTAGCACCGAACCCGCTTATTTTTCAATCAAATTTTCCAGGCCATCCGCCAGCAGCGTGGCTTCCAGACGGATCATATCGGCCACCAGCCACAGATCGATAGCCTGCGGCGCATCGGCACCGGCGCGGAAACGGCTGACGAATACCGCATCGCTGTCCTGGGCGTCGGTGGCCGGCGTCGCCACGCCACCCGGCAACTGGCTGTCCATCAGGGTGATGCCCTCGCACGCAGCCAGCCGGGCCCGCAACGTTCCGATATCGACCGCATCCCGCGCCGTGGCATGCACGGCCACGCCGGCGCCATAGAACAGGGGTGCCCACGCGACGGTCGCGGAAACGGCCAGGTCCGGCCTGTCGAGCAGGCGCTTGAGGCCGGCCGCGAGATCCCGTTCCAGGACGCCGGTTCCGTCTTCGAGCATGGCGCCGACCTGCGGAATCAGGTTGAAGGCGATCTGCAGCGGGAAGGCCTCCGGCTCGGCCGTCTCCATGGCGAACAAGGCCCGCGTTTGCGCCGCCAGTTCGGCGATGCCGGCCTCGCCGGCCACCGCCACGGGCAACATGGCAACGATGGAAAGCGACGCCAGAGGAGCATTCCGCTCGAGCGCGGCGAGTACGCGATGCAGGGCGACCGTCAAGCCGCCCGCCAAAACGACCCGACCCGGCACCTCGCCGGTCCCGAAACCGATCACCCGGCAGCCAGCCTCGGCCGCCTTGCCTTCGAGCCGGGCTGCGGCAGGCGAGCGGGCGGCATCGACCAGGATATCGGCGCGCGACCAATCGAAATCGGCGCCATCCAGCAGGGGCAACTCCTCGCCCCGTACCGTCGCGCACCCTTCCGAGTCGGACAGGGTCAGGGGAAACACCTCGCCGATTTCGACATCGCGCTCGGAAAGCAGACGCAGGAAGGTCTCGCCGAGCGGATCGTCCGCGCCCAGCAGGGCAATGTTCGGTGGCTTGCGCACGCCGATCAGGCTTCCAGGAGGATGCGCAGCATCCGGCGCAGCGGCTCGGCGGCGCCCCACAGGAGTTGGTCGCCGACCGTGAAGGCGGTCAGGTATTGCGGGCCCATGTTGAGCTTGCGCATGCGGCCCACGGGAACCGTGAGGGTGCCGGTGACGGCGGCCGGGGTGAGTTCCTTCATGGTGATCTCGCGGTCGTTCGGCACCACCTTGGCCCATTGGTTGTGGGCGGCGATCAGGGCGTGGATGTCCTCCAGCGGCACGTCCTGGGTCATCTTGATGGTGAGGGCCTGGGAGTGGCAGCGCATGGCGCCGACCCGGACGCAGAGACCGTCGATGGGAATCTGGTTGGCGGAACGGCCGAGGATCTTGTTGCACTCGACCTGGGCCTTCCACTCCTCCTTGGACTGGCCGGACGGCAACTGGACGTCGATCCAGGGGATCAGGTTGCCGGCCAGGGGCACCGGCCAGGCGTCGAGCGGGTATTCGTCGGAACGGATGAAGTCGGCCACCTTGCGGTCGATCTCCAGGATCGCCGAGGCCGGGTCGCTGACCAGGTGGGCCACTTCGGCATGCACCGCGCCCATCTGCTGGATCAGCTCGCGCATGTTGCGGGCGCCGGCGCCGGAGGCGGCCTGGTAGGTCATCGGGGAGATCCACTCGATCAGGCCGGCCTCGAACAGGCCGCCCAGCGCCATCAGCATCAGCGACACCGTGCAGTTGCCGCCGACATAGGTCTTGACGCCCTTGGCCAGGCCGTCCTTGATCACGTCCTTGTTGACCGGGTCGAGGATGATGATGGCGTCGTCCTTCATGCGCAGGGTCGAGGCGGCGTCGATCCAGTAGCCCTTCCAGCCGCTGGCCA
>JAAXVP010000109.1 GCA_013335435.1 Thiobacillus sp.
CTCCCCCGCAAGCGGGGGAGGGGCTGGGGGTGGGGGCGGGGTTCAGTCCCCTCAGCCGGAGCCGAGAATTTAGGATTTGGCCGGGGGAAGTCGGCGAAAGGTGTTTGAGCGAAGCGAGTTCTTTCGCCGCCCGGTCAAGTCCTAAATTCTCGGGGTTTCGACGGATGTGGGGAGTGCTTTCTTTGCCTACTTTCTTTGCACGAGCAAAGAAAGTCAGGCGCTGCCGGGCGCCCCCGGCCTGAGCCGGCCAGCAAGAACCACAACCGCAGAAGCAAGCCACTTCGGCAAGTTCAGGCATTCAACAGCTCCCTCGCCAGCTCCGCATCCTTGCCGATCTGCGCCACCAGCGCATCGAAGCTCGGAAACTTCGCCTCGTCGCGCAGCTTGTGCAGAAACTCCACCCGCAGATGGCGCCCGTACAGGTTGCGGTCGAGGTCGAACAGATGCACCTCCAGGGTCGGATTGCCGTTCGGATGCACCGAAGGCCGCGTCCCCAGGTTGGCGACGCCGGGCCAGTCCGGAGCCGACAGCCCCTGCACGCGCACCGCGAACACGCCCTTCAGCGGCGGCCGGTTGTGCTTGAGCAGGATGTTCGCGGTCGGGTAGCCGATCTTGCGGCCGATCTGGTCGCCGCCCACCACCCGGCCGGAGATCGAGTAGGGTCGGCCGAGCAGTTGCGCCGCACCGGCCATGTCGCCGGACGCCAGGGCCTCGCGCACGGCGGTGGAGGAGGCGCGCTGGCCCGCCGCCTCGACGGTATGCATGGCCTCGGCCTTGTAACCGTACTTCTCGCCATAGGCCATCAGCATGTCGAAGTCGCCGGCCCGGCGGGCGCCGAAGCGGAAGTCGTCGCCGACCAGCACGTAGCGGGCCTTGAGCCCGTCGACCAGAATGCGCTGCACGAAGTCTTCCGGGCCCAGGGCGGCGAAGGCCTTGCTGAAGCGGCAGACATGGACGTGCCCGACCCCCAGGCCCCTGAGGATCTCCAGCTTCTCGCGCAGGCTGGTCAGCCGGGTCGGCGCCGCGTCCGGGGTGAAGATTTCGCGCGGGTGCGGCTCGAAGGTCAGCACCGTGGGCAGGCCGCCGACCGAGGCGGCGCGCGCGGTCAGCCGGGCCAGCATGGCCTGGTGACCGAGATGGACGCCGTCGAAGTTGCCGATGGTGACGGCATTGGGGCGGGTGGCGGCGGGCCAGCCGTGGGTGATGATCATCGGGAACTATCTGCTTGAAAGGGCTGGATTTTAGCCGCCCGCGCCGGGGCGAGTCCATTCGGCTTGTCGGGAGTTCAGACGCCGGCGCGTTCGGTGCGCAGGACGCGGGCTTGCAGGGCGCGCAACTTGTCGAGTAGTTCCTCGCGCAGGTCATGCAACTCCGGCAGTCGGGTCCGGGCCCGGTCGGCCTGGCCTGCGGCCGTCAGGGCAAGCAGTTCGGCGGCCAACTCGTGGACCCGGACATGGATGCCGTCGAGGGCGGCGTATTCCGGCAGGTCGCCGTAGCGGGCCTGGCCGTGGCCCCGGTACCAGGCGCCGAAGCCGCAGGCCTGCGGGTCCAGTTCGAGATCTGCGTCGGCGCCGTCTATGCCCTCGATCCGGTTGCTCAGGTCGTCGATCCAGGCGCGGTGGTTGTATTCGGCCAGGAGCAGGGCGAAATTCTCCTTGCGCCAGTGCCGGTGGTGGTCGCCGTTCCAGGCCTCGGGCGACTGCCAGCCGGCGATCCAGTCGGGCAGTTCGGCGGCCGGCATGGCGCGGGCGATGCGGTAGCCCTGGGCGATCTGGCAGCCGAGCTGCATCAGGAGCAGGCCGGCCTCCAGGCTGTCGACCCCTTCCGCCACGACACTGCGGCCGAAAGCCTCGGCCAGGGCGATGACCCCCTCGACGATGGCCAGGTCCTCGGGGTCGCGCAGCATGTCGCGTACGAAGCTCTGGTCGATCTTCAGCCATTGCACCGGCAGGCGCTTGAGATAGGTGAGCGAGGAGTAGCCGGTGCCGAAGTCGTCCAGGGCGAAATGGCAGCCGAGCTTGCGGCAGGCGTGGATGATCTCGGACACCCGGTCGAGATCCTCGAGGGCGGCGGTTTCGACGATCTCCAGCACCAGGTCGCCGTGGGCGAGGTCAGGGTAGACATCCAGCTTGGCTTGCAATCGTTCGACGAACTCGGGGCGCTGGATATGGTGGGCGGAGATGTTCACGCTGACCACGAAGCTCAGGCCGGCCCTGCGCCAGACGTCCATCTGGCGCAGGGCTTCGTCGAGCACCCAGTCGCCCAGGGCGAGGTCGAGTTCGGTGTTTTCGATGGTCGGCAGGAACTGGCCCGGCATGAGCAAGCCGCGTTCCGGGTGGCGCCAGCGTACCAGGGCCTCGACGCCGGTGACCCGGCCGTTAAGCATGTCGACCTTGGGTTGGTAGTGGAGGACGAATTCCTTCTCGGCCAGGGCCTGGCGGATACGTTCCAGACCCTCGCGGTGGCTGCGGGCCCGGCGGTCGCCTTCCAGGTCGTAGAAATGGTAGCGGCTGCGGCCGGACTGTTTGGCCGAGTACATGGCCTGGTCGGCGTGCCGGATCAGGGTGTCCGGGTCTTCGTCGTCGTTGGGGTACAGGCTGACGCCGATGCTGGCCGACAGGCTGACCGGGGTGTCGTCGATCAGGATGGGTTGGGCGACGACGGCAAGCAGCCGGTTCAACGACAGCTCGCATTCCTCGATGTTGTTGAGTCCCTGGAGCAGGAAGACGAACTCGTCGCCGCCCAGGCGCGCCACCGTGTCGCCGCCGCGCAGGACGCCGCGCATACGGCGCGCCATCTCCACCAGCAGGCGGTCGCCCTGCTGGTGGCCATGGGCATCGTTGACCGGCTTGAAACCGTCCAGGTCGAGATAGCACACCGCCAGGACCTGGCCGCTGCGGTGGGCCTGGCCGATGGCCTGGCGCATGCGGTCGGCGAGCAGCACCCGGTTGGGCAGGCCGGTGAGGGCGTCGTGCTGGGCCAGGTGCACCAGCTGCTCTTCCTGGCGCTTGAGTTGGCTGATGTCGTTGAACACGCCGACGTAGTGGGTGAGGCGGCCCTGTTCGTCGACGACGGCGGTGATGGTCAGGCGTTCGGGGTAGATCTCGCCGTCCTTGCGCCGGTTCCAGATCTCGCCCGACCAGCAGCCGTTTTCCCCGAGTTCCTGCCACATGGCGGCATAGTAGGCGCGGTCATGGCGGCCGGAGGCGAGGATGGACGGTTTCCGGCCCAGTACGTCCGCGCGTTCGTGGCCGGTGATGCGGGTGAAGGCCGGATTGGTGTCGACGATGATGCTTTCCGCATCGGTGATGATGATGCCGTCCTGGGCATGGCTGAACACGCTGGCGGCCAGGCGCATGCGGCCCTGGCTGTCCTGGATGGTGCCGGCCATGGCGTTGAGGCCGCGGGCCAGTTCGGCGGTCTCGTCCTCGCCTTGTTCGGGCACGCGCCAGCCGTAATCGCCGCCGGCCAGGCGTTGCACGCCCCGGTGCAGCCGGCGCAGGCGGCGCACGACCAGGACATGGATCAGGCCGCCGCTTACCAGCAGGGCCAGGGCGATGACGGCCAGATGGCTGACCTGCTCCCGCCGCCACAGGCCCAGGATGCGGTCTTCGGCCGCGGCGGCCGGCATCTTGACGCTGATGATGCCGCGCAGTTCGCCGGTCTTGTAGCCCCAGGCCGACTTGTACATCTGCTCGATGGCCGGCGGCGCGTCCTTGGGATCGCCGTGGCATTTCAGGCAGTAGGGCTCCATCCAGATCGGCGAGGAATAGTGGTAGTAGCGCTCGCCGTTATTGTCCGTATAGGTTACCAGGCGTTCCTTGGCCTGGGGATGGGCGCGGTAATAGCGCATCGCCGCCAGTTCGATCGGGTCGGCCTGGTTGACCGGATTGCGGGCGCGGTCGCTGACGTTGTTGAAACGGATGCCGCGGCGGTCGTACTCGGTGAAGGCCTTGGAGATGCGTGGCATGGCATGGGCCGGCAGGAAGCCGACCGTGTTCGCGTCGAGTGGGAGGCCGCTGTCCAGGAACTGCTGCTGATAGGTGCGCCGGACCGCCATCAGCACGCTTTGCAGGGTCCGGCTTTCCTCCAGCAGGCTGGCCTCGACGTCGTGTTCGGAATGGCGATAGCCGAACCACCCCATGACCGCGAGCGCGGCCAGCAGGGTCAAGGCGATGCCGAGCCAGATCTTCAGGACCAACTTCATCCGGGACCTCTCCCCGATAATCCAATTGTTATGGGTATATCTACCGGTCAGGGGTGACTATAGCCGATAACAATACTAGGCGAGTGGGTATGTTCGTTTCTTCAGGCCCGGCGCCGGAACTGGCTGGGCCGGAAGCCGAGCAGCCAGAGGGCGAGGAAGTAGCTGCCGGCACCGCCGACCACCAGGGCGCCGAGATGGGCGATGCGCAGGCCGGTGTGGTAGGCCAGCCAGCGCGCCTCGCCGAGCATGCCGAACCAGAGCACGGCGGCCATCGCCAGCAGGGCCAAGGCCAGTTTGCCCAGGAATATCCGCCAGCCCGGCTGCGGGTTGAAGATGCCGTGCTTGCGCAGGTGGTAATAAAGGATGCCGGCATTCAGGCAGGCGCCCAGGCCGATCGCCAGGGCCAGGCCGGCATGGCGCAATTGCCAGATGAAGACCAGGTTCATGGCCTGGGTGGCGAGCAGGGTGAAGAGGGCGATCTTCACCGGCGTGCGGATGTTCTGGCGGGCGTAGAAGCCGGGTGCCAGGACCTTGACCATGATCAGGCCGAGCAGGCCGATCGAATAGGCGACCAGGGCCTGCCGGGTCATCTCGACATCGATGCTGGAGAATTCGCCGTGGTAGAACAGGGTGGCGATCAGGGGCACCGCCAGGATGCCCAGGGCCACCGCCGCGGGCGCCGCCAGGAGCAGGGTCAGGCGCAGGCCCCAGTCGAGCAGTTTGGAATATTCGCCCGGGTCGTTGTCGGCGTAGTGCCGGGCCAGCGAGGGCAGCAGGATGGTGCCCAGGGCCACCCCCAGCATGCCGGTGGGGAACTCCATCAGGCGGTCGGCGTAATAGAGCCAGGACACGCTGCCGGTGTCGAGGAAGGAGGCGAACAGGGTGTTGATGATCAGCGACACTTGCGCCACCGAGACGCCCAGGGCGGCCGGGCCCATCAGCTTCAGTATCCGGCGCACGCCTTCGTCCTGTGGCGCCCAGTCCCAACTCGGCAGCATGCCGAGCCGCTTCAGGGCCGGGATCTGGATCGACAGCTGCAAGATGCCGCCCAGGAAGGCGCCCCAGCCGAGCGCCAGGACCGGCGGGTCGAACCAGGGTGCGGCGACGGCGGCGGCCAGGATCATGGCGACGTTGAGCAGGACCGGGGTAAAGGCGGGAACCTGGAAGCGGCTCCAGGTGTTGAGGACGCCGCCGGCCAGCGACACCATGGAGATGAACACGATGTAGGGGAAGACGATGCGGGTCAGGGCCACGGTCAGGTCGAACTTGTCCGGCGTCGCCGCGAAGCCGGGTGCCGAGACCAGGACGATGAGCGGCGCGCCGAGCACACCCAGGGCGGCGACCGCCATCAGGATGACGAACAGCAGGGTGGCGACCCGGTTGACCAGGATGTGGGTGGCCGCCTCGCCGCGCCGGTTCTTGTATTCCGCCAGGACCGGCACGAAGGCCTGCGAGAAGGCGCCCTCGGCGAACAGGCGGCGCAGCAGGTTGGGCAGCTTGAAGGCGACGAAGAAGGCGTCGGTGGCGGCCCCGGCGCCGAAGGTGCGGGCGATGACGGCATCCCGGACGAAGCCGAGGATGCGCGACAGCAGGGTCATGGAGCTGACCGCGGCGAGGGCCCTGAGAAGGTTCATTAAGATGTGTGCGTGAGTGCGATCAGGCCCGCATGTTAGAACAAATGGGATTGGTCTTGCCATGCCAATGCGTTGTGGGTATGATGCGCGGCTTTCCGCATCAACCCGAATTTTTAGGAGTTGCCGACATGGCCAACACCGCCCAGGCGCGCAAGCGCGCCCGCCAAAACGACGTGCAGCGCGAGCGCAACATGGCTCAGCGTTCCGAATACCGCACCGCCGTCAAGAAGGTGCGCAAGGCCATCCTGGCCGGCGACAAGAGCGCCGCCCAGGCCGCCCTGCAGATTTCCATGGGTACCATGGACAGCATCGCCGACAAGAAGATCGTGCACAAGAACAAGGCCGCTCGCCAGAAGAGCCGCCTGTCCGCCGCCATCAAGGCGATGGCCTGATCGCCGTTCCCGCCCGGTGCGGGAATAGCGTGGCAGTGCAGCAGCAATCCCGAGGGGCTAACGGCCCCTCTTCGCATTTATAATTCCCGCCACCCTCAACCAGCGGAGCGCAGGCTATGAACCTCGATCGCGTCACGTCCGGCAAGGATGTTCCCAACGATTTCAACGTCATCATCGAAATCCCGGCCCATGGCGAGCCGATCAAGTACGAAGTGGACAAGAATACCGGGGCGATGTTCGTCGACCGCTTCATGTCCACCGCCATGCACTATCCGTGCAACTACGGCTACGTGCCGCATACCCTGTCCGACGACGGCGACCCGGTCGACGTCCTGGTGATCACCCCGGTGCCGTTGCAGACCGGCGTGGTGGTGCGCTGCCGTCCGGTCGGCATGCTGAAGATGGAGGACGAGGCCGGTATCGACGCCAAGGTGCTCGCGGTGCCGATCGACAAGCTGACCAACCTGTATCGCGAAATCGAATCGCCGCGCGACCTGCCGGAATCCATCCTGCACCAGATCAGCCACTTCTTCGAGCATTACAAGGACCTCGAGGCCGGCAAGTGGGTCAAGGTCCAGGGCTGGGTGGGTGCCGAGGAAGCCAAGCTGGAGATCGTCTCCGGCGTCGACCGCTACAACGCGGCCTCGATCAAGCCGATGTTCTAAGAACAGTGGCAAAGTGACGAGTGACAAGTGACGGGTGGTCCGTCGCCGGTTTTGTCACTTTGTCACTATGTCACTCGTCACTGAAATGAAGATCTGCATCGTCTCCGATTCCCACGACAACCGCCGCCTGCTCGAACATGCGGTGGAGGACGCCCATGGCCGGGGCGTCGGGGCAGTGCTGCATTGCGGCGATATCGTCGCCCCGACCACCCTGCGGGTGCTCAAGCGCTTCGGCCTGCCGGTGCATGCCATCCACGGCAACAACATGGGCGACATGCATGCCATGCACCAGCTCGCCCACGAACCCGACAGCCCGGTGCGCTACCACGGCCAGGACGCCGTGGTGCACCTGGGCGGGCGCAGCATCTTCATGGTCCATTACCCGCACTATGCCCAGGGCATGGCGCTCACCGGCGACTACGACATCGTCTGCTGCGGCCATGATCATCGGGTCAGCGCCAGTCCGGTCGCCAACGTCAAGGGCGGCACCACCTGGCTGGTCAATCCCGGTACCGTCGGTGGCGTCGGCAAGGGGCCGACCTATATCCTGGCCGACCTCGATGCCCTGACCTTCGATATCTACGACGTGCCCACCGAGCCGGGCGAGGCCTGCAACGTCCGTCCGGCCAGTATCCACGTCTGATCCGAAGTACCCATTCGGCGGGTGTTTCTACTTTCTTTTCATATCCTTAATGCGTTTGTCCGATTTAGCGTGTCTATTCGTGCATAAGAAGTTTCGATTGCACTGATGGTCCGCTGAGGGGGCATCTCGGGTAACATTCATGTGATTTCGCGGGGCCGGATGGCCCCGTTCCGATTTATTGTCTTCTATCCTTTGGAGGCGACACATGACGTCTGTTGTGGCGACCAACCAGACCATTCTGGTCGTGGGCGGCGGCATCGCCGGCATGACCGCGGCACTCGAGGCCGCGGAAACCGGTAAGCAGGTCGTGCTGGTGGAAAAGAACCCCTACCTCGGGGGTCGCACCGTGCAGCTGTACCGCTATTTCCCCAAGATGTGCCATCCCACCTGTGGCCTGGAAATCAACCTGCGCCGCCTGAAGGCGAATCCGCGCATCCAGGTTCTGACCATGGCCGAGGTCACCGGCATCGCCGGCGACAAGGGCAACTACAGCGTCAACGTGAAGCTGGCTCCCCGGTTCGTGAACGAGAACTGCACCGCCTGCGGCGAGTGCAACAAGGCCGCCACGACCGAGATCGCCGACGCCTTCAACTACAACCTGGGCAAGGTCAAGGCGGCTTACCTGCCGTCCGACATGGCCTACCCGCAGCGCTACGTGATCGACGCCTCCGTGGTCGGCACCAGCGAAGGCCAGGCCATCAAGGCCGCCTGCAAGTACGGCGCCGTCGACCTCGACATGAAGGACGAGACGGTCACCCTGAACGCCGGCGCCATCGTCTGGGCCACCGGCTGGCAGCCCTACGACGCCGCCAAGATCACCCCGTACCGCTACGGCGAGTTCAAGAACGTCATCACCAACGTCGAGTTCGAGCGTCTGGCCGATCCGCACGGCCCCACCGGCGGCAAGATCCTGCGTCCCAGCGACGGCAAGGAAGCCAAGAACGTGGCCTTCATCCAGTGCGCCGGCTCCCGCGACGAGAACCACCTGCGCCACTGCTCGCGCTTCTGCTGCATGGCTTCGCTGAAGCAAACGAGGTATGTGCAGGAAGCCTTCGGCGACGCCGGCAAGTCGACCATCTACTACATCGACATCCGTGCCATCGACCGCTTCGAGGACTTCTACCAGGAGGTCAAGGCCAACCCGAACGTCTCCTTCGTGAAGTCCAAGGTGGCCCGCATCTCCGAGGACAAGAACGGCGACCCGCGCCTGTGGGGCGTCAACACGGAAGGCTACATCCGCTACTCCGAGCCGCATGACCTGGTCGTCCTGGCCGTGGGCATGGAGCCGTCGGTGAAGAACGTCGCCATCCCCGCCGAGGTGATGGGCGATTCCTCCGGCTTCGTCATGGCCGACCCGAGCAATGCCGGCATCTTCGGCGCCGGCTGCGCCACCAACGCACTGGACGTCAACCGCGCGGTGCAAAGCGCCACCGCCGCCGCCCTGCGCGCGGTCCAGGTGGTCAATCAAGTCGCTCGCGCGGAGGCTTAAGAAATGGCTGAAATCAAACACGCTGCTTACATCTGCAAGGGCTGCGAACTGGGCAGCCGCCTGGATACCGCCGCTCTGGTCAAGACCGCCACCAAGGACGGCAAGATGCCCTTGGTGCGCGAGCACGACTTCCTCTGCTCCGCCGATGGCGTGGCGATGATCAAGAACGACATCGACAACGAAGGCGTCACCCACGCCGCCATCTGCGCCTGTTCCCGTCGCGCCAAGACCGAGGCCTTCAACTTCCCGACCGTGGCGATGAGCCGCGGCAACCTGCGCGAAGGCGTGATCTGGATTCGTCCCGACACCGACGAGGCGCGCGAGACCACCCAGGAGATGGCCGAGGACTACGTCCGCATGGCCTGCGCGGAAGTGAAGGCCATGAAGGTGCCCGAGGGCAACCAGAACACCGGCACCAGCAAGACCCTGCTGGTGGTCGGTGGTGGCATGTCCGGCATGACCGCCGCCCTGGAGGCCTCGAAGACCGGCTACAAGGTGGTCCTGATCGAGAAGTCCGGCGCCCTCGGTGGCATGGCCGCCCAGTTGTGGAAGCGCATCCCCAACCGCGAGCCGTTCAAGGCTCCGATGGACAGCGGTGTCGCCGACCTGGTCAGCCAGATCGAGGCCGATGCCAGCATCAAGGTCTACCTGAACGCCGTCATCGCCAAGACCTCCGGCGCCCCCGGCCGCTTCCGGGTCGACATCGCCGTCGAGTCCGGCCCGACCGTGACCGAGGACATCGGCTCCATCATCCAGGCCACCGGCTTCACCCCCTATGACGTCAGCAAGCTCGGCAACCTGGGCGGCGGTCAGACCAACGTGGTCGACCAGCTCGGCCTGGAAGCCCTGGCCAAGGCCGCCAACGGCGGCGCCATCAAGCGCGCCGACGGCAAGGACGTCAAGACCGCCGTGTTCGTCCAGTGCGCCGGCCAGCGCGACACCACGGGCGAGCACCTGTCCTACTGTTCCGGCCACTGCTGCGCCACCAGCGTCAAGCAGGCCATGTACTTCAAGGACGCCAACCCGGACGTCGAGACGGTGATCCTGTTCACCGACCTGCGCATGCCCGGCAACAACGAGGACTTCTACCGCGCTGCCCAGAACAAGGGCATCGTGTTCCGCAAGGGCATGGTCAGCAACGTCACCGGCGGCGACAGCTGCAAAGTCCAGTTCAAGGACCTGATCCTGAACGAGGACTTCAGCTCCGACGCCGACATCGTGGTCCTGGCCACCGGCATGGTGCCGACCACCGGCCCCGACCTCGACCAGCTCTCCGAGGCCAACCGCGCCGCCGAGGGCGGCAACGCCGAGGCCAAGGAGCAGGTCATCCAGATGATGTCCAAGTCGGTCCTCAACCTGGATTACCGCCAGGGTCCGGACGTGCCCCAGTTCAAGCACGGCTTCAACGACAGCCACTTCATCTGCTTCCCCTACGAGACCCGCCGGCGGCGTAGATGGCCGTGCGGCGTG
>JAAXVP010000110.1 GCA_013335435.1 Thiobacillus sp.
GAGCTGGGCGCGGGCGCGCTCGCGGGCGTCGGCCAGGCCGGCCAGTTCCAGGGGCATCATGACGTTGTCGAGGGCGGACAGGTCGGGCAGGAGCTGGAAGGATTGGAACACGAAGCCCATGCCGCGCCCGCGCAGGGCGGCGCGGCCGTCCTCGTCGAGGGCGAACAGGTCCTGGCCGTCGATGCGCACCGTGCCGGCCGTCGGGGTGTCGAGCCCGGCGACCAGGCCGAGCAGGGTGGATTTGCCGGAACCGGAACTGCCGAGCACCGCGACGGTCTCCCCGGAGTTGACTGAAAACGACACGCCGTCGAGGATGTCCAGGCGTTCGTCGCCCAACCACACGCTTTTGCCCAGATTCGTCACTTCGATGCGCATATTGTTCGCCTGTCTGTTCCTGCTTTTCGCCGCGCCGGCCTGGGCCGCGCCGCTGGTCCTGGTCTTCGGCGACAGCCTGTCCGCCGCCTATGGCCTTCCGCGCGAGACCGGCTGGCCGGCCCTGCTCGAACGCCGCCTGGCCGAGCAACGGCCGACCTGGCGGCTGGTCAACGCCAGTGTCTCCGGCGAGACCACGGCCGGGGGCCGAGTCCGCCTGCCGGCGGTACTGGACCGGCATCGTCCCGCCATCGTCATCCTCGAACTCGGTGCCAACGACGGCCTGCGCGGCTTGCCGGTCGAGTCGGCGCAGGCCAACCTTAAGGCGATGGCCGCCATGGCGAAGCGGTACGGTGCCCGGATCCTGCTGGTGGGGATGCGTCTGCCGCCCAATTATGGCACCGCTTACACGCGCGAGTTCCAGGCCATGTACCCGGCCGTGGCGACTTCCTCGAAGCTGGCCCTGGTGCCGTTCCTGTTCGAGGGCATGGCCTCCCGGCCGGAACTGTTCCAGGCCGATGGCCTGCACCCGACCGCAGCGGCCCAGCCGCGCCTCCTGGAAAACGTCTGGCAAGGCCTGCAACCCTTGCTGGGGCCGGCGACGCAGCCGGCCAAGGCGGGTGGGGCTGCCGGGACGGGGCGGCCATGATGGCAACCACAGTCGGCAAGCTGCTGATCGCCAACGGCGTCCTGTTCCTGGCCGAACTCGTCTGGGGCGACGGCCTGATCGGCTGGTTCGGCCTCTGGCCGCTGGGCGTCGTGGACGGCAGCGGGGCCGCACCTCCCTTTCTTCCCTGGCAGGTGTTGACCTATGGCTTCCTGCACGCCGGCGTCCTGCACCTGGTCCTCAACATGTACGCCCTGTGGCTGTTCGGCAGCCAGCTGGAGGCGGTCTGGGGCGCGCGCCGGTTCGCCGTCTACTATTTTGCCTGCCTCGTCGGCGCGGCCCTGACCCAGCTGCCGGTTTCCGAACTGGTCCTGCTCCAGGGCGGCGAGGCTTACCCGGTGATCGGCGCCTCGGGCGGGGTGTTCGGGCTGCTCCTGGCTTACGGCGTGCTGTTTCCGTACAACCAACTCAGGCTGCTGTTCCCGCCCGTGTCCATCCAGGCCGCCTGGTTCGTGATCGGCTACGGCATCATCGAACTCTGGGCGGGGGTTACCGGCAGCGCCGAGGGCGTGGCCCATTTCGCCCACCTGGGCGGCATGCTCACCGGCGGCCTGCTGCTGTGGCGCCGGCACTGGAAATGACCGGGGCGGATAGGCGGCCGTCGCGGCCTTGTTTGGACGCGTCGGTCATTTGTACCAATGGTTAAGTAAAGCTACTGAGGTATCCTGAAAAAGCTGTTTTGACGTTTTCAGGAGGTTCGCAATGCAATTCATGTCTCGATTCAAGTCCGTCGCCGCCCTGCTTGCCGCCGGGGCGCTATCCCTACTGGCCGGCTGCGGCGGCGGGGGTGGTTCGTCCTCGACCGGCACCCTCAGTCTGTCCATGACCGACGCGCCCAGTACTGAGTATTCCCATGTCTATGTCACGGTAAATAGCGTGCGTGTGCACCAGAGCACCGATGCCGCGGAAGGCGATGCCGGCTGGTCGGAAAACATCCTGGCTGCCCCCGTGCGTGTCGACCTGATCGCCCTGACCAACGGTATCCTGGCGGAACTTGGCCAGGCGGCGCTGCCCGCCGGCCACTACAGCCAGATGCGCCTGGTGCTGGCGAGTAACGGCGCCTCGGCCCCCTATGCCAATTCGGTCGTGCTCAAGGGCGAAACCGATGAGATCCCGCTGGATACCCCGAGCGCCCTGCAGTCCGGCTTGAAGATCAACGTCGATATCGATATCGCGCCGGACAAGGTCGCCGATTTCGTCCTCGATTTCGATGCCTACAAGTCCGTGGTCAGGCGCGGCAGTTCCGGCCATTACAACCTGAAACCGGTCATCACCGGCATTCCGGTCCTGAGCGATGCCGGTCAGCGTGTGGTCGGCTTTGTCGATGACACCCTCGCCACGACATCCACCACGGTCAGCGTGCAGAGCGGTGGGACGGTCATCAAGGCGACCCAGCCATTTACCGCCGATGGCACGGCTGTGATCGGCAACCAAACTGTCAATGTGGTCAAAGGTCAGTTCGTTCTCTATCCGGTTCCGGCGGGCAGCTACAGCCTGGTGGTGTCGTCGCCCGGCTCCGCCACTGCCCTGATCACCGGGGTGCCGGTGACCATCACGGCCTACACCAATGTCGGCAGTGCCGGCAACCGGATCCTGCCGCCGACGTCCTCGGTCCAGACCGCCTCCGGCACGGTGACGCCAGCCAACATCGGCGCTTCGGTGCGCGCCCTGCAGGCCTACACTAGCGGCACGGTGGTCGAGGTGGCGAGCAAGACGATCGATGTCGATGCCGTGGACTTCACGCTCTCCCTGCCGGTCGGGGCGCCAGTGTATGCGGCCTACAACCCGGATACGGCCGCCGCCATCAGCTTCACGGCGGATGACGCCAGGGCCGGCCTGTATACCCTGGAGGCCAGCGCACCCGGCAAGACCACCCAGACGGGTGCTGAAATCAACCTCGGCTCGGGCGCCTCGACCGGGAACGACTTCGCATTCTGATCCAGTCCTGCCGGCCCGTGCCGGCGGGCAGCATCGGGGCTCCTTCCGGAGCCCCTTTTTTATGGTCTTGACTACGTGGGAAATTTTCCCTATGGTGGCGTTACGACATGGGCAAACCCATCGAAAGATGGGGACGCAAAGTTTCCGGTCTAAGGGTAGACACCTATGACAGCGGGACCGCCACTTGAGAAGTTCATCAAGTGTCAGCTAGCTAGTTAGTTCAGCCGTAACCGTCTCCTCAAAGACTCCGCTACGCCGCATGCCAGGCCTTCAGGCGTCCCCCTGAAGACCGCGCATGACGTTCCGGAGAACGTCCCCGTCCGTCGACAGCGATCCCGTGCCGCGAGCGCCGGCTCATGCCTGCGCATGCCGAACGTTTCATTCGCGGAGCTTTAGGAGGGCGAAATGGACATCTTGAAAAGGCCGGTCTGGCTGCTGTCGTTGATATTCCTGTTCCTGTCCGGGGTGGCGCAGGCCGTGACCCTGTCGACCAGTTCGTTGGTCATGATTCCCGGCGGGACTGCCGTCGTCACCCTGAGCAACGTCAAAGGCACCGTTCGCCTGAGCAATTCGAACTCCGGCGTCGCGAGCGCCAGCCTGGCCAGCAGCCGGATCAACGTCACGGCGAAGGCGGTAGGCAGCACGATCATTTCGGCCAGGGACAAACGCGGTACCACCAGCCTGAGCGTCACTGTCAAGGCGCCGATGAGCGTGGCGCCGACCTCGCTGAACCTGCTCAGCGGCGAATCCGCCACGCTCACCGTGAGCAACGCCGGCGGCAGCGTCAGCGTGACCAGTTCGGACAGCAGCAAGGTTACCGCCAGCGTGTCCGGCAACATCGTTACCGTGCATGGCGTGCAAGCCGGCAACGCGACGGTGACCGTGAGTGACGGCAAGACTTCCGTTGCCGTCGCGGTGACGGTCGTCCAGCCCATGAGCGTAGCGCCGACCTCGCTGAGCCTGGTCAGCGGAAAGTCCGCCACGCTCACCGTGAGCAACGCCAACGGCAGCGTGAGCGTGGCCAGTTCCGACAGCAGCAAGGTCACCGCCGGCGTGTCCGGCTCCGTGGTCACGGTGAACGGCCTGCAGGCGGGTAGCGCGACCTTGACCGTGCGCGACAGCAAGACTTCGGTCGTCGTTCCGGTGACGGTCACCGCGTCGACTTCCGGTACTGCCGGGACCTATAGCCTGGTGGCCTGGAATGATCTCGGCATGCACTGCATGGACGCCGACTATTCGGTGTTTTCCATCCTGCCGCCCTACAACAACCTGCATGCCCAACTGGTCAACAGCAGCACCGGCAAGGTCGTGACCTCGGGCGTCACCCTGACCTACCAGTCCGAGACCGACCCCACCGGGTCCAAGAACAGCTGGTCCTACGACAAGACCAATTTCTGGACCTATGTGAAGAACTTCTTCATGGAGTTGGCTGCTGATTTCGGTTTGACCGGCAATCCCACCCCCTCCGATACGCCGCAGCCCTTGAGCTACGACGCCGCCGCGCAGATGTTCAAGGCCGAAGGCATCCCGATCACGCCCTACGACGACACCTTCACCAAGAACCCCTATCCCCTGGTCCGGGTCGTCGCCCGCGACGGCACCGGCAAGGAGCTGGCCCGCGCCCGCGTGGTCCTGCCGGTCTCCGACGAGATGAGCTGCAAGAGCTGCCATGCCACCAACTCCGCCGACGCCGCCAAGCCGTCCGCCGGCTGGGTCTACGGCGAGACCCCGGAGCGGGAATACCGGCTCAACATCCTGCGCCTGCATGACCAGAAGTCCGGCACCACGCTGTACGCCAAGGCCATGAACGGTACGCCGACCCTGTGCGCCTCCTGCCACGCCTCCAATGCCCTGCCGGGTACCGGCGTGACCGGCGTCAAGCCGCTGACCGAGTCCATGCATGCCACCCATGCCCTGGTCGTCGATCCCACCAACGGCTTGAAGCTGGGCGACGCCAGCAACCGCAGCGCCTGCTACCAGTGCCATCCGGGCTCCGAGACCAAGTGCCTGCGCGGCGCCATGAGCGGGTCGGACATGCAGTGCCAGAGCTGTCACGGCAAGATGAGCAACGTCGGCGCCAGCGGCCGGGTCGGCTGGCTCGACCAGCCGAACTGCCAGGCCTGCCATTACAACGGCCAGCGCCAGACCACGGCCCTGCTCAACGGCGTGCTCAGGAAACCGGCGGATACCCGTTTCGCCACCAATCCCGACACCCCGGCGGCCGGCTTCTCGCTCTACCGCTTCAGCAAGGGCCACGGCGGCCTGCAGTGCGAGGCCTGTCACGGCGCCACCCATGCCGAGTACGCCAACGCTCCGGCCGATCCCAACCTGCCTGCCAACCACTACAACGACAATCTGTTGTCGCAGGATCTGCAGGGCCACGCCGGCACGGTGGAGGACTGCAAGGTCTGCCATGCCACGCCGCCCTTGACCACCAGCGGCGGCCCGCACGGCATGCATACCACCGGCCAGATCTGGGTCAAGGAGCATCACGACCGCGCCAAGGGCATCCAGTCCAGCTGCGCCTACTGCCATGGCGCGGATTACCGCGGCAGCCCGCTGGCTACGATCAAGAAGAACCAGACCTTCAGCATCGGCGATGGCCGCAGCAAGAGCTATGCCGCCGGCCAGAAGGTGGGCTGCTACGACTGCCACAACGGCCCGACGGGTGATTGAGCGTTAAGCGCCGGGCCTAGTTGGCAGTGCCCGCGCAGGCCCCCGCGTCTAGGACGCGGGGGCCGTTTCATTTCAGGGCTCAAAGCACGGATTCGTGGTCGGTCCAGACGTCGCCGCCGGGACCGGCCTGATGCGCGGCCTTGAACAGTTCGTTGAGGTGCAATATCTCGAACAGGATCGGCGCGGGGAAGCCCTCGCCGTGACCGCGTTCGTCGACCAGCAGGGAATCGAAGAACATCCCGCCCTCGGCGGGCTTGCCCCAGAGCGCGCGCAGCCGGTCGATGATGTGGGGGAATCTTGCCGCCAACCCGGGGGCTTCCTGTTCGAACGCCGGCGCCTGCACGGCGCGTTCGCCATCGTCCATCTGCGTCTCCTGTCGTCTGGCTGCCACCGGCGTTTGCGTCGCCGTGCGGTTGCCGGGCCGATCTTAGCACTGCCTGTCTCCCGGCCAAACCGGGGCGGGCCGGGAGCGGGCGGATCGCGGCAGCAGCCGGATTTTCGCGGCCGGGGATGAAACCCCGGCCCGGATTCGGGCACACTCGCACCTGTGCCGTCATCATGCGCCGCGGCCGAGCCGCTTGGCTGCGCCCTTACCCATAACGAATCCGAATCGCATGTCCCTGATCTACGTTCTCGATCTTTGTGCCGTATCCATATGCGCCATTACGGCGACGCTAGAGGCCAGGCGCAGTGAGCTGGATTTGTTCGGCGTGGCGGTCATCGCCGTCATTGCCGGCATCGGCGGCGGTACGGTGCGCGACCTGCTGCTCGGTCGCCTGCCGGTCTACTGGGTGCATGACGCCACGTATGTGGCGGTCGGCCTGGGCGCCGGGGTGCTGACATTTTTCCTGGCCCGGCGCCTGCGCCTGCCGAAGAACTTCTTTCTCATCCCGGATGCCCTCGGCATGGCGCTGTTCACCGTGATCGGCACCAGCATCGCGCTCCAGGCGGGCGCGCCCTGGCTGATCGCGGCACTGATGGGGATGGTCACGGCGGTGTTCGGCGGGGTGATCCGCGACATCCTGTGCAATGAGGTGCCGCTGGTCTTGCGTACCGATATCTATGCCACCGCTTCGCTGGCGGGCGCGTCGTTGTTGATCGGCCTGGACGCCCTTGGGGTTGGGCACGACCTGGCGGTGCTGTCGGCCATGCTCGGCACCGTGGCGATCCGTCTGGCGGCGATCCGCTGGCATATCCACCTGCCGCGCCTGCGCGACGAGGGTTGAGGGCGCCAGGCCGGCGCCCTTCGGCCGCGTTACAATGGCACCGGTCCGGGCTAGCCGCCCGGATTACCGGAATGCCTTCTTCGGCTCGCATCTCGCCCGCTCGGGCGCCGTGTCATTCGATCCGCCATTTCTCCGAGCCACGACACGTCATGAGATGCCCGCACCATGTCCACGCCCCCTCCGCCTGCCGGCTATCAGGTCAAGCACGAGACCCTCACCTTGGGCGGCCTCGACTACCGTATCCGTTCCCTGTTGGATCGCCAGCAGTACTTCGATCCCGACGGGGTGGCCGAACTGGCCGGCGTCTCGCCCGCGAGCTGGCCGTTGTTCGGCCAGGTCTGGCCATCGGCGCGCATCCTGGCGGGCATCGTCCAGACGGTGCCGATCGCCGGCAAGCGCATCATCGAAATCGGCTGCGGCCTCGGCCTGGCCAGTCTGGTCCTGCTCCGGCGCGGGGCGGACATCACGGCCAGCGACCTGCATCCCCTGGCGGCCGGCTTCATGCTGGAAAACCTCCGGCTCAACCGCTTGCCGGCCATGGCCTTCCGCACCGGCGGCTGGGCGGATGCCGATCCCGGCCTGGGTTCCTTCGACCTCATCGTCGGCAGCGACCTGCTCTATGAGCGCGGCCTGCCGGACATCCTGGCCGCCTATATCGATCGCCACTCGGCGCCGGCGGTCGAGGTCATCATCGTCGATCCGGACCGCGGCAACCGGAGTGCGTTCAACCGCCGGATGGCTGGGCTGGGCTACCGGCACGAGGAGTCCCGGGCCAGCCGCCTTCAGGAGGACGGCGATCCCTACAAGGGACGGATACTGAGCTACCGGCGCGGATAGCCGGGTCGGGGCGCCCGGATCGGGTCAGATACGCCGTTGGCCACCTGGCCGCCAGGAATCTTAATGACGAGGAATCTGGTCAAGTTTTATCCGTCGGATGTTAGGATGGCACCCTGTTTGCCCGGCAATATGGCCATGCTGGCGACGCGGCGCCGTGTTGCATGGTTGTCGCCGGGCGGTTTTGTCCCGACAAATATCGGTCGGGTAGGCTTACAAACGCATTAGCGTTTTCTAATATACTAGATAACCAACACATAAGAAGTCTTTGAGCCGGAGCGCCATGCCTCGAACCGTACAATCCGTCCTCTATGTTCGTCTTCCGGTTTGGAAGATCTATCCGGGTGGGGTGATCTACGTCGCCGACTTCATCCACAAGCAGCGCCCGGATGTCCGCCAGGAGCTGCTCGACATGGCCCTGGTGCCGCCGAGCCGGCGCATGGCGGTCCTGCGCCAGCGCATCGAGGCCCTCAAGCCGGACGTGGTGGCCTTCTCCTGGCGCAATATGCAGACCTTCGGGCCGCATCCGGAGAACGATGCCCTCGACGTGGTGATGAACTTCGACCATTCGCCCAATCCGATGCGCCGGATCAAGGCGGCCTGGGACGCGGTCGGCATCATCTGGGACTACGCGGCGTCGCGCTGGCGCAACTTCGGCTACATGAGGCTGGTGCGCAAGCTGATGCCGGACACCCGCATCGTGGTCGGCGGTACGGCGGTGTCGATCTTCGGCAAGTACGTCGCCCGGAAATGCCCGACCGACACGGTGGTGGTGGTGGGCGAGGGCGAGGAAGCCATGCTGGCGGTGGTCGACGGTTTCGACAAGCCGGCCGGGCACCACTACTACAAGGACAGCCAGGGCCAGGTGGTGCATCGGCCGGCCGAGGAAAACTTCGACCTGGCGCGCCTGACCGCGGTCGATTTCGCCTATGTCGAATCGATTTTCCCCGAGTTCAGGGATTATCTGGACGGCTACATCGGCGTCCATACCAAGCGCGGCTGCCCGTTCCAGTGCCATTTCTGCCTGTACAACAAGATCGAGGGCGCGCGCCAGCGCTTCCGCGACCCGGCCGAGGTGGCCAAGGAGGTCGAGGCCCTGAACAAGGTCTACGGCGTCAAATACATCTGGTTCACCGACGCCCAGTTCTGCTCCACCCTGCGCAGCACCCACCACGTCGAGGCCATCCTCGACGAGATGATGGCGCGCGCGGTGAAGGTCAACTGGACCGGTTACCTGCGCCTGAATCACCTCAATGCGGAAATCGCCCGGAAGATGCTCAAATCGGGCCTGATCAGCATCGATCTGTCGTTTACCGGCACCCAGGACATCATCGACAGCCTGACCCTGGGTTATGACCTCGATCAGCAGATGGAGGCCTTCAATCTGTTCAAGGAGGCCGGCCACACCGACCAGCAGATCAAGCTGTACATGCCGCTCAACGCCCCGGGTGAAACCCCGGCGACATTGCTCGCCACCATCGACCGGATCAAGGAGCTGTACCGGATGTTCGGCCGCGACAACGTCTTGCCGTTCATCTTCTTCATCGGTATCCAGCCCAACACGCCGGTCGAAAAACGTCTGCTCTCCGAGGGTTACCTGAAGCCCGGCTACGACCCGCTCACCCTCAATCCGTTCGTCATCAAGAAGCTGCTCTACAACCCGGATCCGCTCGGCAAGATGATTGCCCAGGCCTACCTGGAGGCCATGGATACGCACAGCCCGAACAGCGACTATATCGGCCGGGCCACCATGGAAATCCTGGAGAAGCGGCTGCGCCGGCCGGGCGGCGAGACGGAACTGCTGCCCGCGCTGTGAGCGGGCTACGGGAAACGAAACGGGCGGGAAGATTCCCGCCCGTTTTCATGGTGCAGCGCTGGGGTCAGAGTTCGCCGTTGGCGCCCGCGGTCATGATGCTGAGCAGGTTGTCGCGCACTTCCTCGGCCTTGCGCTGGATGTCCGGCGGCAGATTGGCGGCCTTGATCATGTTGTCCATGTTCAACATGATGATGCGGCCCTTGCCCTGATCGTCCTCGACCAGGGCGACCCGGCAGGGCAGGAAGGCGGCGAAGGCCGGATTCAGGTCGAGCAGTTTCTGGGCGGTGAGGGCGTCGCAGAACTGGTAGATGGTCATGCGCCGTTGCGGCTTGCCGGTCATGGCCTCGACCTGCTTGGACAGGGGCAGTTCGGCGACCAGCTTGAAGTTGAGCTGGTTGGCGCGCAGCTTCATCGAGTCCACCGCATCGTCCATGCTGACGCCCTCGGCGAGCGGCATTTCCAGGATACCCTGGCCGACCACGTAGACCACGGAAGGCTTCTTGGCCGCTTCGGCGGACAAGGCCGGGCCGGCGAGCAGGGCAAACAGGGCGAGCATCGTGGCCTGCAGGGCCAGGGAGAAATGTCGGGCGGAAAGCGTCATCAGGTGGGTCCAATCGAAACGGTGGCAAACAAATGGCCATACCGGAAAGCATGGCCGCGCATAGATTATAAGTAAGTGATTATATTCTTGTGAAAGAGTTCCGCCCCCCCTCTGCTGGTATAGTCGGACGCCTGTTCCGGACTTTCGAGGGCTTCGCCGTGTCCATGAAATTGCTCTACCTCTCCCATGTCCTGGCCACCGTGGTCTGGGTGGGCGGCATGTTTTTCGCGCACCAATGCCTGCGTCCGGTCGTCCTGGCCCAGTTGGAGCCGCCGCAACGCCTGCGCTTGTGGGACGGGGTGTTCGGGC
>JAAXVP010000111.1 GCA_013335435.1 Thiobacillus sp.
GGAGGGGCTTTGATCCCCTCGCCCCTTGAGGGAGAGGGTGGCCCATTGGGCAGGGAGAGGGGGACATGAAAAACCTCGAATTCCGCACCGCCGCCTCCGCCCGCGGCGGCCTGGTGGTGATGGCCAACGTCGCCGGCGTCGCGGCCGGCACCCGGGTCAGCCTGACCGACCATGCCGGCCGCCGGCGCAATGGCCTGGTCATCCGCACCTCGGACGCGGCGGTCATGGTCGAGGTGTTCGAGGGTACCGACGACCTCGACCTGGAACGCACCTGGGTACGCTTCCTGGACGAGCCCTACCGCCTGCCGGTGTCGCGCGACATCCTCGGCCGGGTGTTCAACGGCGTCGGCCAGCCGCGCGACGGCCGGCCGCCCATCGTCTCCGGCGAGCATCGCGACATCAACGGCGCCCCGCTCAACCCGGCGGCGCGCGCCTATCCGCGCGAGTTCATCCAGACCGGCCTGTCCGCCGTCGACGGCATGAACAGCCTGACCCGTGGCCAGAAGCTGCCCATCTTCTCCGGCGGCGGCCTGCCCCACAACCGGGTCGCCGCCCAGATCGTGCGCCAGGCCCGCCTGCTCGGCGAGGCGGCCTCGGAGTTCGTGGTGGTGTTCGCCGCCTTCGGGGTGAGCAGCCAGGACGCCCGCTACTTCCAGGAGAGTTTCGAGGAGAGCGGGGCGCTGGAACGCCTGGTGATGTTCCTCAACCTGGCCGACGAGCCGGTCATCGAGCGCCTGCTGACCCCGCGCGCCGCCCTCACCGCGGCCGAATACCTGGCCTTCGAGCTGGACCACCACGTCCTGGTGGTGATGACCGACATGACCGCCTACGCCGAGGCCCTGCGCGAGGTGGCGGTGCTGCGCGGCGACGTGCCGGCGCGCAAGGGCTATCCCGGCTATCTCTACTCCGACCTGGCCGAGCTGTACGAGCGCGCCGGACGCATCCGCGACCGGCCCGGCTCGATCACCCTGATCCCGGTCCTGTCCATGCCGTCCGACGACATCACCCACCCCATCCCGGACCTGACCGGCTACATCACCGAGGGCCAGATCGTCCTGTCGCGCGAACTGCACGCCCAGGGCATCTATCCGCCGGTGGCCGTGCTGCCCTCGCTGTCGCGCCTGATGAAGGACGGCATCGGCGGCGACTTCACCCGGCCCGACCACCCCCACGTCGCCAGCCAGTTGTTCGCCAGCTATGCCCGCGCCCTCGAGGTGCGCGGCCTGGCGGCGATCATCGGGGCGGAGGATCTATCCGAGAGCGACCGCCGCTACCTGGACTTCGCCGAGGCCTTCGAGCGCCGCTTCGTCGGCCAGGCCGAGGACGACGAGCGCGACGTCTACGCCACCCTGGACCTGGCCTGGGCGCTCCTGAGCATGCTGCCTGCCGCCGTGTTGACGAGGGTGGGCGAGGATGAGCTGGCGAAATACTACAAGGCGGTGACAAAGTGACGAGTGACAAAGTGACGAGTCTGGTTGTGCGGCTGCGCCGCGCCTATGTCACTTTGTCACTTTGTCACTCTGTCACTGTCTCATCATGAGACTCCACGTCCCCCCGACCAAGAGCTCGCTGCTGCGCGTCAGCCGCCAGGCGCGCTTCCTGGAGCAGGGCCAGACCATGCTGGAGAAGAAGCGCGACCTGCTCACCCGCCTGGTCTACGACCGCCTGGGCCAGTACCGGCAACTCCGTGCCCAGACCGCCGCCGAACTGGCCGAGGCCTACCGCTGGCTGGGTATCGTGCACATGCGCATGGGCGGCCAGATGCTGCGCCAGGCCGCGGTCGGATTGCAGCCGGCGGTGGCGATCCGCATCCTGGCCCGTTCCAGCGTCGGCGTCGAATACCCCAGCGTCGCGGTCGAGCCGCTGCCCCTGCAGCCGGTCGGCCTGATGTGGACCGATCCCAGCTTCGACGAGGCGCGCCTGCGCCTGCAGCGGCTGACCCTTACCCTGGCCCGCCTGGGCGAGGCCGAGAATGCGCTCTGGCGCTTGCTGGCCGCCAGCCGCAAGACCCGCATGCGGGTCAACGCCCTCCAGCACAACATCATCCCGCGCTACCACGCCACGGTGCATTACATCCGCGCTATGCTGGAGGAAGATGAGCGCAACACCTTGTTCCAAGTGAAAAAACTCGCGGAAAGGGAGTGAACGGCATGGCTGGCGACATTCAGGCGAAGAGGGTGCTCATCCTGGCCGTCGTGCTGGCGGGTGTGGCCTTGTCCTGGTCGCTCTGGCGCTACTGGTGGACAGGGAACGAGGAGGCGCCGCTCGAAACCGTCGTCCTCAACACCGCCCTGGATACCCGGCCGGTGTTGCCGCTCCCGGGCATGGTTGAACTGAACACCGACCAGGTCGAACTGGGTCGGCGCCTGTTCCATGACGTCCGCCTTTCCATCGATGCCACGGTTTCCTGTGCCAGCTGCCACGCCATCGACCGCTACGGCGTCGACGGCAAGCAGGTGTCGCTCGGCGTGGCCGGGAAGAAGGGCGAGGTCAATGCCCCGACCGTGTTCAACAGCGGCTTCAATTTCCGGCAGTTCTGGGATGGCCGTGCCGCCACCCTGGAGGATCAGGTCGGCGGGCCACTGGAAAATCCGCTCGAGATGGCCTCGACCTGGAAACAGGCCCTGGCCAACCTGAAGCCGGATACCGGCCTGCAGAACCTGTCCCGGAAGGCCTATGGCCGCGAGATCGACGAGGCGGTGGTACGCGCCGCCATCGCCACCTTCGAGCGCAGCCTGATCACCCCGGATGCGCCGTTCGACCGTTACCTGAACGGCGAGATCGTGGCACTCGAAGCGGACGCCAGGGAGGGCTGGCAGTTGTTCCGCGACCTCGGTTGCATCGCCTGCCACCAGGGCATGAACCTGGGCGGCAACATGTACGCCACCCTCGGCGCCATGGGTGACTACTTCGGCAGCCGGGTGCCGGCCAAGGCCGACCTCGGCCTCTACAACCGGACCGGACGCCAGGCCGACCGGTACAAGTTCAAGGTGCCCGGCCTGCGCAACGTCGCCGAGACGGCACCGTATTTCCACGACGGCCGCATCGCCAGCCTGGACGAGGCGGTGACGGTCATGGCCAGGCTGCAACTCGGCCTGGATCTGGACGATGGCGATCGCGCCAAGCTGGTCGCCTTCCTGAAGAGCCTGACCGGCAGGCTCCAGGACGGTGGTTCGTGAACCGGGAAGGGCAAACGCGCCGTCTCTGGCTTGGCTGGTTGCTCGGCCTCTGCCTGCTCGTCCTCCTGTCGGCCCTGTCGAGTCAGCGCAACGACCGGCTGTACGCCGTGCAGGCGCGCCTGCCGGTCCTGTTCAACCAGGAAAACGCCATGAAGATCGCCGTGGTCCGCCTGCGCTACGGCCTGGACAGCAACTACGACCTGCTGAATCGCTATTTCATGGTCATCGGTACGCACCTGCGTTTCCTGGAAGCACCGGCCAGCACGGGCACCATCGGCGAAAACATCGATGCCTACGGCCGCATCGTGGCCAAGGAGATCGAACTGGCCGAGGACTTCAAGTACCAGAATGCGGTGGTGCGCAATTCCCTGCGCTACCTGCAATCGGGCACCCTGCGGGCGCTCCGGTCGGTACCGCACGACGCGCCCGGGATCGCGCTGCATGAAGCCATGAGCCACCTGGCCAATACCGTGGTGCTGATGTCGCTCGGCAACGACATCAACCTGCAGGCCGAGGCCCAGGCCGCCTTGAAGCAGGTCAACGCCATGCGCGCCGGCATCACCGGCGAACGGAAGGCGGTCATGGATCGCCTGATGAACCACGTCGGGCTATTGATCGACAATCTGCCCAAGCTCGACCGGACCACCCGTGACCTGCTCGACTCCGGCAGCCGCCGCAAGCTGGAAAGGATCGACCAGGACATCCGCCAGGCACTCGATGCCGACGCCGCGCGGGCCGGCTATTACCGGGTCGTTCTCGTCCTGTTCGCGACCGGGTTGTTCGTGGCGCTGGCCATGCTGGCCATGCGCTATCTCGACAACGTCCGCCAGGTGGCGGGCCAGCGCCGCTTCCTGCAGAGCCTGACCGACAACGTCGGGGTCGGCGTCATGGTGACCGATGCCGAGGACCGGATCAGCTTCGCCAATCCGCATGCGGAAAGCCTGCTCGGCTACGGCCAGGGCGACCTGGTCGGCCAGCGGTTGCACGGCAACCTGCATGTCGGCGAGGACGGCCAGGCCGTACTGTGCGACGACTGCCAGGCGCTCGCCGCCACCCGTGATGGCCAGGCCTTCGTCGGTGAGCTGCATTTCCGCCGCCGCGAGGGCAACGTCATCCCGGTCCTGCTGCATGCGGCGCCGTTCATGGATGCCGACCAACGGGCGGTGGTGCTGGCCTTCCAGGATCTGAGCGAGATCCAGGAGGCGCGCCGGCAGATGGAGCGGCTGGCCTATTACGACGCCCTGACCGGCCTGCCCAACCGTACCCTGCTGCAGGACCGCATCGCCCAGTCGCTCGCCCAGGCTCGGCGGCAGGGCAGGTCGGTGGCCTTCTTCATGCTCGACCTCGACAACTTCAAGGCGGTCAACGACAGCCTCGGCCATGCCGTCGGCGACGCACTGCTGCGCCAGGTGGCGCAGCGCATCCGGGACTCGCTGCGCGAGACCGACACGGCGGCGCGCCTGGGCGGCGACGAATTCGCCATCCTGGTCCCGGACGGGATCAGTGCCGACGATGCCGCCCGCCTGGCCGACAAGCTGATCCGCCTGATCGGCCAACCCTACCATCTGAGCGGGCTCGACCTGGTGTGCGGCACCAGCCTGGGCATCACCTTCTTCCCGCAGGATGCCGGCGACGGCGAGGACCTGATGCGCAACGCCGACGCCGCCATGTTCCGGGCCAAGGAGTCGGGCAAGAACCAGTTCCAGTTCTACACCCGCGACATGGGCGAGGGGGCCATGGAGCGCCTGCAACTGGAAAGCCATTTGCGCCAGGCCCTGGTGCGCGGCGAACTGAGCCTGCATTACCAGCCGCAATGCCGCCGGGACGGCCGGGCGGTCGGTGCCGAGGCGTTGCTGCGCTGGACCTCGCCGAAGTTCGGTCAGGTCTCCCCGGCGCGCTTCATCCCGATCGCCGAACGCAGCGGCCTGATCGTCGAGATCGGCGAATGGGTGCTGCGGGTGGCCTGCCGCCAGGCCCGGCGCTGGCGCGACGCCGGCCAGGCGGACTTCCGCATCGCCGTCAACCTGTCGGCGGTGCAATTCCGCCAGGCCGACCTGGCCGGCCGGGTGGCGGCCATCCTGGCCGATACCGGCCTGCCGGCCGAGGCTTTGGAACTGGAGATCACCGAGAGCATGCTGATGGACGAGGTCAAGTCCAGCCAGGCCACCCTGGCGGCCCTGAAGGGCCTGGGCTGCGTGATCGCCATCGACGATTTCGGCACCGGCTATTCCTCGCTCGCCTACCTGAAACGCTTCCAGCTCGACGTCCTGAAGATCGACAAGTCCTTCGTCGACGGCCTCGGCAGCGACGCCAACGACAGCGCCATGGTGCGCGCCATCGTCAGCCTGGCGCGCAGCCTGGGCCTGCGCATGGTGGCCGAAGGCGTGGAAAGCGACGGCCAGTTCGACGAGCTGGCCGCCTTCGGTGGCGACGACATCCTGTTCCAGGGTTATCTGATGGGCCGGCCGGTCCCGGTCGTGGAACTCGACCGCCGACTCGCCGCCGACGCCGGGTAGCGGGTATCCTGTATGCCCCGATCCGGCCGTGCCGGATATAGGCTAGCGACCATGACAAACGGGTAACTTTCGAGAGGAGATTGCCATGACCAAAACAAGCCTGGCCCTGTGCCTGTCCCTGCTGGCGGCGCCCGCCCTGGCGGCCGACCTGCCGGTGATTGTCAAGATACCGCGCCTGACCGTGGAGGCGTCGGAGAAGATCGCCCAGGGCGCCATCGCCGCCTGCCGCAAGGAAGGCATCCAGATCGGCGTCACCGTGGTCGACCGCAGCGGCGACCCCATGGTGTTCATGCGCGACACCCTGGCGCCCAAGGTGAGCATCGAGATCAGCCGCCAGAAGGCCTTCACGGCGGTCAACTTCAACGCCCCCCTGTCGACCATGGAGAACCGCTTCACCAAGCCGTTCTCGGTCGGCAAGGTGGACGGCCTGGTGTTCTCGGCCGGCGGCCTGCCGATCGAGGCGGCCGGCAACATCGTCGGTGCCGTGGGCGTCTCCGGCGCCGCTACCGGCGAGCAGGACGAGGCCTGCGCCAAGGCCGGCATCGAGTCCATCCGCATGGACCTGGAGATGGCCGGACCCTGATCCGGGTGCCGCGGTGAACCAGCCCGTCGTCGTCAACGAGCACAGCTGCTCCTGTCTGGCCGGGTGCCTGAAAGGAGCGCATGCGCTCGTGGTGGCGGTGCTCGACGAGGCCGGCCGGCTGGTCGAGGCCAACCAGGGCTTCCGGCGCAGCGTCGGCCTGGCCGAGGCGGCCGACCTGCCGGTGGCATGCGGCCAGTATTTCCTCGCCCCCACCCTGGCGGAACTCCTGGAGGTCGGTCACGGCGCCGACGGTCTGGTGTTCGAAGGCATCCTCAACATCGGCGATCCGACCCGGGCCTGCCTGTCGCTGCTTGGCAGTGCCCATCGCCAGTGCGGCCGCTTGCTGGTGGTGGCCGAGCCCGACGTCGCCGAACTGGAGGGATTGCACGTCAAGTTGCTGGCGCTCAACGAGCAACTGGCCGAGGCCCAGCGCGAACTCCTGCGTGTCAACCGCCGCCTGCGCGACAGCGAGGCCCGGCTCCAGGACCTGAGCCTCAGCGATAGCGTCACCGGCCTCGCCAATCGGCGCAGGATGGAGGCGCGCATACAAGAGGAACTGCTGCGTTCGCGCCGCTTCGGCAAGCCGTTTGCCGTCATCCTGGCGGATATCGACCACTTCAAGCGGGTCAATGACGAATACGGCCACGACCTTGGCGATAGCGTCCTTCGCGCGGTCGCCGGCTTGCTGGCGCGGGAGGTGCGCGATTGCGACCTGGCGGCGCGTTGGGGCGGCGAGGAATTCGTCGTCCTGCTGCCGGAAACGACATTGGCCACCGCCATCGCGGTGGCGGAACGGTTGCGCGCCGGCCTGGCCGGCCTCGGGCTGGCCCAGCCGGCCTGGCCGGTAACCGCCAGCTTCGGGGTGGCGGTCTATGTCGCCGAGGAGGATGGCCCAGGCCTGATCAGGCGGGCCGACGGCGCCATGTATGCCGCCAAGCGGGGTGGCCGCAACCGGGTCGTGGCCGCACTGTCGTCATGATCCGGCCAGGCGCAGGGCCGCGATGCCGTCGCTTGCCCAGCCGTCCGCGCCCAGGCTGCGCCATAGCTGTTCCGATACGTTGGTGGTCAGGCCTCCGACCAGAATGAAGGGGCTGTCCGCCAACTCGGTGCGCAGGCGGGCGATGGTCGCCCGAGCGACCGGAATCTGCCAGGGCAGGGAGATGGACAGGGCCAGCAGGTCGGGCCGCCAGTGGCCGGCATGGTGGACCAGGTCGGCGGCCGGCACATCCGCGCCCAGGTAGGCGATCTCCCAGCCGGCAATCTCGAAGCTGTCCGCCAGGATGCGCAGCCCCAGGCTGTGCTGGTTGCCCGGCACGCAGGCGAACAAGGCTTTACGGCCGTTCGCCGGGGCGAACTCGGCTTGCATGTAGGCGCGCACCAGGGCGTTCTGGGTCACCGCCGTGGCCAGGTGCTCCTGGGCGACGCTGACGCGGTTCTGTTGCCAGAGGCGGCCGATCTCATGCATGGCCGGCTGGATCAGGCGCACACCCAGCTCGGCGTAGGCCAGGCCATCCTGGATGCCGCGCTGGACGACCTCCTGGGCGGCCGCGTGGTCTCCGGCCAGGGCAAACAGGCGATAGCTGTCTGCCAGGGCCGGGGCGGACGGTTGTCGCGGCTCGCCGGCACCGGCCGGTGGCGCCGCCGTCAGGGTGGCCGCCGCCGCCGCCGTCAGGATGGCCGCCGCGGCCGCGGACTCGGTGGCCTCCAGGTGGCGGGCCAGGAAGTGGGCCAGCAGGCTGAACGATTCCGCCAGCAGCGCGCCCGGCATGCCCCGGCTGGACAGAACCTCCGCCAGCCAGGCCGCGTAATCGACGCATAGGCGGCTGTCCTGGCATGCCAATGCCGCTTCCAGCGAGTCGACGTGGTTGCGGATGTGCTCGCGCCAGGATTCGCGGCCGCTATCGCCGGCTTGGCCATACAGCTCCGGGTGGCGCAGATAGAGGGTGCCGGCGACGAATTCGGCCGCATCGTCGCGCAGGCGGGCAAGCTTGCCCGGCGCCACGGCGTCGGGATGGCTGTTGGGTGTAGCGCTTGCCTCGGGCAGGTCATGGCCGGGAAACGGCGTCATCATCGATCCGAACAGGTGTATTGGCCCTGGCCAGGATCGTGGCTTCACTCCCCGCGAAGGCGGATCTGACCGGAAGGTCTCCATAAGTAATTTAGCTCATGTTGACGGGTCGGCGCGTCGCCGGACGCGGCGCCAAGATTCGGGCTAGTATGGATATGTCGTTCACGCCCTGGGAGACCGGATGCCTGTGCAAGAGGTCATGACCCTCGACGCCAACGAGGCGGTCGCCTTGCACGGCGCCGGTGAGGGCGCGGCCACCGGCCTCTTCGCTCAGGGCTATTTCGTCTCCGACTCCAAGGAGTCCGGCGCGGTGACCGTCTCGCACCTCCGCTTCGGGCCGCCACGACACCGACCCGGACCGGCGCTATGCCTATTATCGCGACCTGGCTCAAGGCAAGCCGGACGCGGCCGATAAATCAGACTGACTCCATCGAGACTGAAGAAAGGCGATCACCATGTTCGAAGCCGCGGAACTCGGCCACAAGATCGACAAGAAGACCTTCAACAAGGAAGCCCCCATGGTGCGCGAGGCCCTGCTCAAGGCCCAGTACGCCCTGATGGAGAAACCGGACTTCCCGGTCATCATCCTGGTCTCCGGGGTCGACGGCGCCGGCAAGTCGGATGTCGTCAACCTGCTCAACTCCTGGATGGATCCGCGCCACATCCAGACCCACGGCCTCGGCACGCCCTCCGAGGAGGAGGCCATGCACCCGCCCATGTGGCGCTACTGGCGGCGTCTGCCGCCCAAGGGCAAGGCCGGCATCTTCTTCGGCTCCTGGTACAACGCGCCGATCAACGGCCGCGTCCTGGGCGGCTACGACGACCACGACCTGGATGCCGCCATTTCCCGCATCGTGCGCTTCGAGCGCATGCTGGTGGAGGAGGGCGCCCTGTTCCTGAAGTTCTGGTTCCATCTCTCCAAGGATGCCCAGAAGAAGCGCCTCACCGCCCTGGAGAACAACCCGCGCACGCGCTGGCGCGTGACCAAGGACGACTGGAACCGCTTCGGCCACTACGACGAATACCGCCGCGTGTCCGAGCACACCCTGCGCGAGACCAGCACCGGCGACGCGCCCTGGATGGTGATCGAGGGCGGCGACGAGAACTACCGCAGCCTGACCGTGACCAAGCACCTCCTGGCCATGATGGAATCCCGCCTGGCCCAGCCGGACCGGCCGCACCGGCGCATCTACGGCGCCCCCCTGCCGCAGCCGATCGACAACCTGCGCATCCTCGACACCCTGGACCTGACCCAGAAACTGGACAAGAAGACGTTCCTGCGCGAATTGGAGAAGTGGCAGGGCCGCCTGGCCAAGCTGTTCCGCAGCAAGAAGTTCCAGAAACGCTCCGTGGTGGCGGTCATGGAAGGCGTGGACGCGGCCGGCAAGGGCGGCGCGATCCGGCGCATCACCTCGGCGATCGACGCCCGCAAGTACGACATCATCCCGATCGCCGCGCCCTCCGAGGACGAACGCGCCCAACCCTACATGTGGCGGTTCTGGAATCGTCTGCCCAGGCACGGCAAGCTGGCCGTGTTCGACCGCTCCTGGTACGGCCGGGTCCTGGTCGAGCGGGTCGAGGGCTTCTGCACCCAGCCGGCCTGGATGCGCGCCTACCAGGAGATCAACGACTTCGAGGAGCAGATGGTCGAGTCCGGCGTCATCGTCGTCAAATACTGGCTCTCGATCAGCCAGGAAGAGCAGTTGCGCCGCTTCCAGGAACGCGAGCAGATCGCCTTCAAGCGTTTCAAGATCACCGAGGAGGACTGGCGCAACCGCGACAAGTGGGAGGATTACGTGCGCGCCGCCAGCGACATGATCGAGCGTACCGGCACCGAGCTGGCGCCCTGGACCCTGGTCGAGGCCGAGGACAAGAACTTCGCCCGCATCAAGGTTCTGCGCACCATGGTGGAGGCGATCGAAAAGGCGTTGTAACGCTCAATTCATCTGTCCCATCACCCTCACCCGCACTGCCGTGCACCCCTCTCCCCTCGAGGGGGAGGGGCTGGGGGAGAGGGGG
>JAAXVP010000112.1 GCA_013335435.1 Thiobacillus sp.
CAGGCCGGCCGGGCCGGCGCCGACGATGGCGACGCGCTTGCCGGTCGGCACCACCTTGGACATGTCCGGACGCCAGCCCTGGGCGAAGGCGGTCTCGGAGATGTAGCGCTCGACCTGGCCGATGGTGACGGCGCCGAAGTTGCACTGGTTCAGGGTACAGGCGCCCTCGCACAACCTGTCTTGAGGACAGACCCGGCCACACACCTCGGGCAGCGAGTTGGTCTGGTGCGACAACTCGGCGGCCTCGAACAGGCGGCCCTCGTCGACCAGCTTGAGCCAGTTCGGGATGTAGTTGTGCACCGGGCACTTCCACTCGCAGTACGGATTGCCGCAGGCCAGGCAACGGCCGGACTGTTCGAGGGCCTGGTCGCCGTCCATCTGGGCGTAGATCTCCTTGAACTCGGTCTTGCGGACCTCGGCCGGGGTCTTGGCGCCGTCGCGGCGGGCGATTTTGACAAATTGGAAGACATCAGACATTTGCTTAACCCTTCAGCAGGCTGTCCAGGGTGAGCGCCTTCGACTTCACCAGCCAGAAGCGGTTCACCACGTCATTGAAGTTGTCCAGCATCCAGCGGGCACGGGCGGAACCGGTGTGAAGCACATGCTTCTCCAGCTTGCCGCGCAGGAAGGCGCGGTGCTCGCCGGTGGTCTCGTCGTTGATGCGGTTGATGTCGATCAGCTCGTTGTTGTAGCGCTCGGCGAACTGGCCCGACTCGTCGTAGACCAGGGCGAAGCCGCCGGTCATGCCGGCGCCGAAGTTGAGGCCGGTATCGCCCAGGACGATGATGCAGCCACCGGTCATGTACTCGCAGCCGTGTTCGCCGACGCCTTCCACCACCGCCAGGGCGCCCGAGTTGCGCACCCCGAAACGCTCGCCGGCCATGCCCGCGGCGTAGAGTTCGCCGCCGGTGGCGCCGTACAGGCAGGTGTTGCCGATGATGGCCGACTTGTGCGCCTCGTAGGCATGGCCCTTGGGCGGGTAGACGATCAGGCGGCCGCCGGCCATGCCCTTGCCGACGTAGTCGTTGGCATCGCCCTCGATCTCCAGGGTCAGGCCCTTGTGGTTCCAGACGCCGAAGCTCTGGCCGGCCGAACCGGTCAGCTTGAGGTGCAGGCAGTCGTCCGGCAGGCCGTCGGCGCCGTGCGCCTTGGCGATCTCACCCGAGAGGCGGGCGCCGATCGAGCGGTTGACGTTGCGTACCGTGTACTCCAGGCGCTGGGGGGTCTTGCTCCGGATGCCGGCAATGGCGTCCTTGACCATCTGCTCGGCCAGCTCGCCCTTGTCGAAGGACGGGTTGGACGATTCGATGCAGAAGCGCGGCTGGGCCGGGTCGATGCTGCCCTGGGAGAGCAGGAGGTCGAGGCGCAGACGCTTCTGCTTGTCGCTTTCGCCTTCCAGCAGGTCCAGGAGGTCGGTGCGGCCGATCAGGTCCTCGAACTTCCTGATGCCCAGCTTGGCCATCCACTCGCGGGTTTCCATGGCGATGAAGGTGAAGTAGTTCACGATCATGTCGGGCAGGCCGATGAAGTGCTCCTTGCGCAGCTTGGCATCCTGGGTGGCCACGCCGGTGGCGCAGTTGTTCAGGTGGCAGATGCGCAGGTACTTGCAGCCCAGGGCGACCATGGGGCCGGTGCCGAAGCCGAAGCTCTCGGCGCCCAGGATGGCGGCCTTGATGACGTCGAGGCCGGTCTTCAGGCCGCCGTCGGCCTGGAGCCGGACGCGGCCGCGCAGACCGTTGGCGCGCAGGACCTGCTGGGCCTCGGAGACGCCCAGCTCGAACGGCGTGCCGGCGTACTTGACCGAGGTCAGCGGCGAGGCACCGGTGCCGCCGTCATAGCCGGAGATGGTGATCAGGTCGGCGTAGGCCTTGGCCACGCCTGCTGCAATCGTCCCGACGCCGGGCTCGGCGACCAGCTTCACGGAGACCAGTGCCTGCGGGTTGACCTGCTTCAGGTCGAAGATCAGCTGGGCCAGGTCTTCGATGGAGTAGATGTCGTGGTGCGGCGGCGGCGAGATCAGGGTGATGCCGGGCTTGGTGCAGCGCAGCTTGGCGATCAGCTCGGTGACCTTGCCGCCGGGCAGCTGGCCGCCCTCGCCGGGCTTGGCGCCCTGGGCGACCTTGATCTGCAGGACCTCGGCGTTGACCAGGTAGTGCGGGGTGACGCCGAAACGGCCCGACGCCACCTGCTTGATCTTGGACATCTTGACCGTGCCGTAGCGCTTGGCGTCCTCGCCGCCCTCGCCCGAGTTGGACCGGCCGCCGATGCGGTTCATGCCCTCGGCCAGGGCTTCATGCGCCTCGGGTGACAGGGCGCCCAGGGACATGCCGGCGGAGTCGAAGCGCTTGAGGATCTTTTCGACCGACTCGACCTCGTCGATGGCGATGTCGTTGCCTTCCTTCAGCTTCATCAGGTCGCGCAGCATGGCCACCGGACGGGTGTTGACGATGTCGGCGTACTGCTTGTAGACCTCGTAGCTGCCCTTCTGGACGGCCGCTTGCAGGGTCTGGACCACGTCCGGGTTGTAGGCGTGGTATTCCTCGCCGTACATGAACTTGAGCAAACCACCGGCGGAGACCGGCTTGAGCGGGTTGAAGGCGATCCGGGTCAGGCGCTTCTGGTCGGCCTCGAAGTCGTCGAAGTTGGCGCCCGAGATGCGCGACACGGTGCCGCGCAGGCACTTGTCGACCACGGACTCGTGCATGCCGACCACTTCAAAGAGTTGGGCGCCGCGATAGCTGGCGATGGCCGAGATGCCCATCTTGGACATGACCTTGAGGAGGCCCTTGTCGATGCCCTTGCGGTAGTTGGCCAGCGCCTTGTAGAGCGACAGCTTGACCTCGCCACTGCGGACCAGCTCGGCGATGCTCTGGTAGGCCAGGTACGGGTAGACGGCGGTGGCGCCGTAGCCGATCAGGCTGGCGATCTGGTGCGGGTCGCGGGCGGAGCCGGTCTCGACCACGATGTTGGCGTCGCAGCGCAGGCCGGCATCGGTGAGGGCGTGGTGGACCGCGCCGGTGGCGAACAGGGCAGGGATGGGCAGGCGGTCCTTGGCGATCTTGCGGTCGGACAGGACCACGATGACCTTGCCGGCCTTCACGGCGGCGACGGCATCGGCGCACAGCCGATCGAGGGCGGCCTCAAGGCCGGCACCTTCATAGGCCAGGTCGAAACTGACCGAGGCATAGGCCGGGTCGTCCTGGCCGGCGACCAGGTTGAACATGTCGTGCGACAGCACCGGCGAGTTCACCTCCAGGCGATGGGCGTGCTCGGGGGTCTCCTCGAACAGGTTCATCTCGCGCCCGAACACCGTGTTCAGGCTCATCACGATGGCCTCGCGGATCGGATCGATGGGCGGGTTGGTGACCTGGGCGAACTGCTGGCGCAGGTAGTCGAAGGGCGAACGCACCTTCTGGGACAGCACCGCCATCGGGGTGTCGTCGCCCATGGAGCCGACCGCCTCCTGGCCGTCCTCGGCCAGCACGCGGATGACCTGGTCGAGTTCCTCGGAACTGACGCCGAACTGCTTCTGGTGCACGGACAGGCTGGCGGCATCCATCTGGGGCGCCTCGGCGTCTTGCTCGGGACCGAGCTCGGCGCGGCGGCCGTGGGCCTTCAACCAATCACGATAAGGATGGCCGGCCTTGAGTTGGGCGTCGATGTCCTCGGGCAACAGGAACTTGCCGGTGACGAGGTCGGCGGCGACCATCTGGCCCGGGCGCACGCGGCCCTTGGCGACGATGTTCTCGGGGCCGCCGTAGTCCCACACGCCCACTTCCGAGGCGATGGTGACGTAGCGGTCCTTGGTGATCACGTAGCGGGCCGGACGCAGGCCGTTACGGTCGAGCATGCAGACGCCGTAGCGGCCGTCGGTCATGACGATGCCGGCGGGACCGTCCCAGGGCTCCATGTGCATGGAGTTGTATTCGTAGAAGGCCCTGAGGTCCGGGTCCATGTGGGTGACGTTCTGCCAGGCCGGCGGCACCATCATGCGCATGGCGCGGAACAGGCCGGCGCCGCCCATGACCAGGCCTTCCAGCATGTTGTCGAAGCTCATCGAGTCGGAACCCTTGGTGCCGACCATCGGGCGGACGTCGTTCATGTCCGGGATCAGCGGGCTCTGGAACTTCTGCTCGCGGGCGCGGGACCAGTTGCGGTTGCCCTGCACGGTGTTGATCTCGCCGTTGTGGGCGAGGTAGCGGAACGGCTGGGCCAGGCGCCACTCGGGCCAGGTGTTGGTCGAGAAACGCTGGTGGAACACCGCCAGGGAGGTCGCGAAGCGCTCGTCGTTGAGGTCGGGGTAGAACACCGGCAGGTAGTCCGGCATCACCAGACCCTTGTAGGAGATCACCCGGCCGGACAGGGTCGGCATGTAGAAGGTGGCGTCGTCGCCGGCCACCGCCTTTTCCACCTTGCGGCGGGCGATGTAGAGCTTGCGCTCGAAGATCTCGGCGTCGATGGCGTCCGGGCAGTTGACGAACAGCTGCTCGATCACCGGCAGGCTCTTGAGGGCGTATTCACCCAGGGCGCCGTTGTCGGTGGGCACCTTGCGGAAACCGGCCGGCTCCAGACCCTCGCCCTTCAGTTCGGCGACCAGGAGGTCGCGGGCACGCTGGGCCTTGGCGGCATCCTGGTTCAGGAACACCAGGCCGGCGGCGTAGCGCTCGGCCAGGCTGAAACCGGCCTCGGCGGCCACGGTGCGCAGGAAGGTGTCGGGCTTCTTGAACAACAGGCCGCAACCGTCGCCGGACTTGCCGTCGGCAGCCACCGCGCCGCGGTGGGTCATGCAGGCCAGGGAGGAGATGGCGGTCCGCACGAGTTTATGGGTCGCCTGGTCGTCCAGTTGCGCGATGAGGCCGAAGCCGCAGCTATCCTGTTCAAAATCAGGGCTGTAGAGCGTGCCGCAGAGGCGGCTTTGTCGATCGTCCATTTTTCTGATCGCCGAGGGGTGGAGTCCGGGTAAAAGGGCGGGAATTCTAGCGCGTTCAAGGGTTTGCGCCAACCCGAGTCTTGCTGAACCCGCAACGACAAACTAGACTGGTCTAACCAGAATCAAGGACCAAGATCATGCAAACGGTTAGCCTGTTCGACGCCAAGACCCATCTTTCCCGCCTGATCGACCAGATCGCCTCGGGCACCGAGGAGGAGATCGTGATCTCCCGCAATGGCAAACCGGTGGCGCGCGTCCTGCCGATTAAGGCCGATATTTCCCGCCGGATCGGCCTGGCGCGCGGCGAATTCGAGGTACCCGACGATATCGACCGCCATAACGCCGAGGTGGCCGCGCTATTCCAGGGCCAGCCATGAACCTGTTACTGGACACCCAGATCGCGCTTTGGGCGTTGACCGGCTCGGAGCGGCTGGGCCCGCTGGCACGGGCACTGATTGAAGATCCGGCCAATGAAATCTTCGTCAGCACGGCATCGGTCTGGGAGATCGCTATCAAGCACGCCCTCGGTCGTGGCGACATGCCCGTTTCCGGCCAACGCGCCACCGAGCTCTTCTCTCAGTCCGGCTATCGGGAATTGCCGATCGCCTGGCGCCACGCGGCCGCGGTCGATACCCTGCCCACCCTTCACGGCGACCCGTTCGACCGCATCCTGGTTGCGCAAGCGCAAACAGAATCGATGCGCCTGCTTTCCCGTGACGCCACTGTCGCGACCTACGGGGCCATGGTTCTGCCGGTCTGACACTCAAGCCCAGGATGGAGCAGAGGGGTCGAAACGCATTTTTCGCCAATCCCCAAATCCATAAGCCTGATTCATCGGGAAGGAGGCGATGCCGGCATGGCCCGCCCCATCACCCCTTCACAACAATTTCGTTGCTCAGCAACTTGAGGGCATCCTGTTCCAGAACCCACGCCTCGTTCCGTAAACAGTTGGCTTCGAGTACCAGGGTGGCGATGGCCTTGCGGTCGGTATCGGGGAGGATGGGCACGGGGATTTCGCCGAGCATCTCACGGTCGAGGTGGGTAATGACCGAGCCGTATTGGTAGCGTAATACAAGCAATTGGCCGTAGGCGCTTGCCAGCCAAGCAAAAATAAAACCGGCCCATTCATCGTCGGCACCGACAATTCGCAGCGCGTCCTGGCTCGCGCCCCAGCCGTTCATATAGGCGGGAATGATCTGAATCCGGCCATTGGTGCCGGAACAGGTCACCATGACCAAGTTCGGCTTCAAACCGATTTCCGCCATGTCATCGGTGTGCGCACCTCGCGCCAGCCCTTTCAACTCGATCGGATCGACTTGAAACAGTTGCTTGCTGGATAACAATGGAATGCCGCCCTTGGGTACATAGACGCGCTTGCGAAATTTGGTGACGGCGTTGATGGCCTGGGTCAACCGTGTGTCGGCGAGCGGCAGCACCGGCAAACCGCTGGAGTGCAGCTGCTGCTCCACCCAGCGCGCCGTCGGATTGTGAAACGCGGCATCCAATCGTCGGCCCCAATTGGCGGCGCGGACCGTGCTGACAACAGGGCCTTGGTCGGGCGTGGGCAGCGGCGGCAGCTTCAAGGCAGCGCGCAATCTAGCGTCAGCGGCGTCCAGCTTGTCGTTGGCTTCGTCACGCTTCAGGGCGGCTTCGACGAAGGCGCGGCCGATGGCAATGCGGCGGATGACAGGGAGATCGGGGATAAAAATCCGCTGGAGGTGGATCGGCTAAATATGCTGAACAACCGACCCATAGGTCATGCCAACCAATTGAGCACGCCCCCACCGCGAGCGAAGAAAAGCAGCAACATATCCAGCCGTGTCCTGGTCGGGTGCAGCGATGCGGATAACATGTTGCGAAACAGCCCACTCGCTCATGCGCGGCGAGGCCAAGCTGACGTTTCCGATTGTCCCCGAGCAAGACACCAATATTTCCCACGGCTGGATTTTCAGCGCATCCAGACGTGGCGTTTTAAGGCTGAGGTAGTTTCCACGCTCAGGACGGAGCCCAATGATGTCTGAACTGGAGAGGAAAGGGACGCCTTTATCCGGGCCGACATACATTCTGGCAAAGCGAAACGCATTGTTCGCCTTCTGGCACATTCCTGTTTCACCCAGCAATACCTTGATCGGGTGCGGACACGCTTGCAATTCGGCCACCGCCTGACGAGCTTCAAGCGCATAGGCCGAGGCTTCCAAGCGCAAACTTGCGCCCATCACTTCGGCCAGACGCACGCCTACGCTGCGGCTTGCCAGATGCGCCTTGGCCTTAGCGGCGTAGCCCGCCCCGGCGGCTTTTACCATCCCAGTACCGCCGACTTCTTCCAATCAAGGAATTCGCGCGCCACCACAGGCGCATCGTCATCGACCTGCTTGGTCGGGCGCAGGATGCGGCGGCTGGCATCACCTTTCGCGCCGACTTCATACAACTCTGTTTCTTCGCCCGCGGGCGGAAACAAGATTTCCTCGCCGTCGTCGTTGCGCCTGTAGAGGGTGTTGCCACGCTTGTCATGGCCGATGGCCAGCGTTTGAGCCATGAAGATTTCGTAGTCGTCGAACTGGCCCTGCCTTTCTTCCTTGCGCATTTCCGTGTCGGTCTTCTTTTGCAGCACCAGCACCGAGGTTTGTGTGCCATTGTTGGGCTGGAAGGTGTCCGGGTGCAGGTCGATGCTGGCGACGATGCGGCAGTGAGCCATCATCCAATAGCGCACATATTCCAGATCGGGATTGCCGAGTATGCCGTCGGGCAACACGATCGCCATGCGCCCGCCCGGCTTGAGCAATTGCCAGCAACGCTCGATGAACAAGATTTCCGGAGGGCGGGCGCCGAAGAGTTCGTCGGTCATCCGCCAGCGGCCATCTTCGGTGCGCTTCCAAACGTGGGCGAGGTGGTATTGCGCCAGCGTCTCACGGTCGGAAACCGGCAATCTCCCCCCGAATGGTGGATTGGTGGCGATCACGTCGAGATGCCCCAGGTCGTCCGGGCCGCGCAATTCGGCAGGATCGATCTCCAGCGCCTTCGCGAATTTGTCGCGAAACTCAGGCTCCCACTGGTGAGGGTGCGAGAGGCTGTCGTTTTGCAGAATGTTCCCGGAGCCGTCGTTGTTCATCACCATGTTCATCTTGGTGGCCTTGACCAACTCACGGTTGATGTCGAAACCAAAAAAGCTACGCCCGGCGGTTTCGCGAATTTTCTCGTTCAACGTCTGCCGGTAGGCATCGCTATCGGGAATCCCGCGTAGCGAACCTTTGAGCCGGTCGATGACCTCATTCATGGCGATGACCAGAAAACCGCCCGTGCCGCATGATGGATCGAGAATTTTCTCGCCCGGTTTCAAGTCCAGCATCTGAATCGCCATACGCTGGACGTTGCGCGGGGTGAAGAATTCGCCTCGGTCGCCGCGCAGGTTGCTGCCTACCAGTTCTTCATAGGCTTTGCCCTTCACGTCGATATGCGTATCGAGAAAGCTGTAGCGCTGCACTTCGCCGACGATGTAGGCGAGCGAACGCGGCTTGAGGGTGATGACGTCGTTGGCGTCGAAGATAGCCGGGTAGCGCTTCTTAACTTCGTCGAAAATCTTGCCGAGGCGCTTTTGCACGGTCAGCCGGCCATCGTTGCTGGCCTTCTCCTTGGCCGTGGCGTAAAACTCCAGCGGCTTGGGGATATTGCGCTCGTCGTGGATCTTGCAAAAGATGACCTTGAGCAGTTCGAAAAAAGCCTTGTCCTTGGGTAGGCCATCGGTGATGTAGATGTGGTCGTGACAAGTACGGAACGAGAACAGCAGGTTGTCGTCCGTCGATCGAGTCAGTTTGTCTCGCGTCGGGCGGTCGGTGTCGTCTATGTTGCCATCGTGCGCGGGTATGTCGTTGGGCTCCTCCCACAGCACGCGGCCTTCGGCTTCCACACGACGGAACACGGATTTATGCCGGCCATTGGTCCACATACCCCATTGCGCATTGGGACAGGACGATAGGTAGGACTGAAGTTGACCCTCACCACATCCTTCTTGTCAGACGGCTTAACCTTCTCGTGCTTGCACTCGATGATGATGTCGATGTTTTCCTGAAGATGCCGAGCGCCATCGGGAAAGATCGCGATGTCCACCCGCTTCTTCGCGGAGCCCACTTTTATTGTGAACTCAACCGCAATGCGCTCAGGTAAATAGCCAAGCTCTTTTACCAAACGCCGCTCTATGTTCTGTCGAACATACTCTTCCGGGGTGTCGTTGCGGATAGCGCCGTCAATGAAATCGCAAAGTTTGCCATCGGGTAGTGTGGTAATGATGGGCAACGGACGTTGCGGGGCTTGCTCTGGCATTGTTTTGTTCTTTATAACTATATGATTCTAATGCAATAAACCGTAAATTTCGGCACGGCGCGTCTGTGCGCGATGCTACCAAAGGGAACGCTGCCCGTATAGACGCCCGCCACTACGACACAGGGGCGCCCAGAGCGCGCCCCTACCCGCGAGCGACAGCCTCAACCCGCGGCGGCCAGGGCCTGTTCCAGGTCGGCCATGATGTCGTCGATGTGCTCGATGCCGATGGACAGACGGACCATGTCTTCGGACACGCCGGCCTTCTTCATTTCTTCCGGGCCCAGCTGGCGGTGGGTGGTCGAGGCCGGGTGGCAGGCCAGTGACTTGGCGTCGCCGATGTTGACCAGGCGGACGACCAGGTTGAGGGCATCGATGAAGCGTCCGCCAGCCGCCGCGCCGCCCTCGATCCCGAACGACAGGATGCCGGAAGCGCGCCCGCCCATGTACTTGTCGACCAACGGCCGGCTCTCGTGGTCGATCAGGCCGGCGTAGTTGACCCACTTGACCAGGGGGTGGTTATGCAGGAACTCGGCCACCTTGAGGGTGTTCTTGCAGATCCGGTCCATGCGCAGGGGCAGGGTTTCCAGGCCCTGCAGGATCAGGAAGCTGTTGAACGGCGAGATCGCCGCGCCCATGTTGCGCAGCGGCACCACGCGGGCACGGCCGATGTAGGCCGCGGCGCCCAGGGCCTCGGTGTAGACGACGCCGTGGTAGGACACGTCGGGCTCGTTCAGGCGCTTGAAGCGGGCCTTGTGCTCGGCCCAGGGAAACTTGCCGGAGTCGACGATGATGCCGCCGATGGAGTTGCCGTGGCCGCCCATGTACTTGGTCAGGGCGTGCACCACGATGTCGGCGCCGTGTTCGAAGGGCCGGCACAGGACCGGGGTCGGCACGGTGTTGTCGACGATCAGCGGGACGCCGTGGCGGTGGGCGATCTCGGCCAGGGCACCGATGTCCACCACGTTGCCGAGCGGGTTGCCGATCGACTCGCAGTAGATCGCCTTGGTGCGGTCGTCGATCAGCGCCTCGAAGCTGGCCGGGTCGCGGTAGTCGGCGAAGCGCGCCTGGATGCCGTCCTGGGGCAGGGTGTGGGCGACCAGGGTGTAGGTGCCGCGGTACAGGGTGCGGCTGGTGACGATGTTGTCGCCCG
>JAAXVP010000394.1 GCA_013335435.1 Thiobacillus sp.
TCTTCCGATCTCGAGCACCCAGCCGAGGCCGATCACCACCAGGATGAAACCGACCGAGCCCCACAGGCGGATATTGCCGTAGCGGTCGGTGCGGTCGCGCAGGTGCGACAGGGTGGTCGCCTCGACCAGGGGCAGCGAGGCGCTCCAGAAGAAGCTGATGAAGCTCATCACCCCCAGCATCCACCAGAAGCCGGTGCCCAGGAACACGCCGATGAACGACACCAGGCTGACCAGGGCGGCGAACTGGACGATGGCGACCCGCTTACCGGTGCGGTCGGCGATGTGGCCCCAGATGTTGGGCGCGAACATGCGCATGACATGCAGGGGCGCCATCAGGATGCCGATCTGGAAGGCGTTGAACTCCAGCGAGCGCAGGTACAGGGCCCAGTAGGGCGCCATCGCCCCGACGAAGGCGAAATAGAAGAAATAGAAACCGGACAGGCGCCAGTAGGGGACGGTGTGCATGATCCTCTTTGTCACTCCCCGCAAGACCGGGAAGGGTTGAAATGACAACGGCCCGGAGGTTGGCTCCGGGCCGTTGTCGAGTCGACGCGCTTAAACCGTGGCGACGATCATCTTGTACAGCTTGTCCTTGAGGCCGACGCGCAGTTTCTTCAGCTCTTCCTCGTACATCATGGAGGCCGCCTCGACGCGTTGCTCGATACGCTGGATCTTGTGATCGACGTCGTCATAGTCGCGCATCATCTTGACGAAGTCGTCGTTGGCCAGGGTGAGCTTGCGGATGGTCTCGGCGTGCTCGGGGAACTCGTGGAAGAGATCGTGGCTTTCTATCATTTCAGTGCTCCTTGCTTCGATAACTTTTTGGTGACTAGGCGACTTTACCGGGGATGACGGGCGTTGGGCAACGCACGTCGGCATTCTGGCCGCGCTGGCGCAGGGCGTGGTCCATCAGGACGATGGCCAGCATGGCCTCGGCGATGGGGGTGGCGCGGATGCCCACGCAGGGGTCGTGGCGGCCGTGGGTGACCACCTCGGCGGGCTGGCCGGCCAGGTCGATGGTGCGGCCGGGCAGGCGGATCGACGAGGTCGGCTTGATGGCGATCGAGGCGGTGACGTCCTGGCCGCTGGAGATGCCGCCCAGGATGCCGCCGGCATGGTTGGACAGGAAGCCCGCCGGGGTCAGCTCGTCGCGGTGCTCGGTGCCCTTCTGGGCCACACAGGCGAAACCGGCGCCGATCTCGACCCCCTTCACGGCGTTGATGCTCATCAGGGCATAGGCGAGGTCGGCGTCCAGGCGGTCGTAGACCGGCTCGCCCAGGCCGACCGGGACGTTCTCAGCGACCACGTTGATGCGGGCGCCGACCGAGTTGCCTTCCTTGCGCAACTCGTCCATGTAGGCTTCCAGTTCCGGGACGACGGCCGGATCGGGGGCGAAGAAGGGGTTCTCGTTGACCCCGTCCCAGGACTGGAAGGCCACCGCGATGGGGCCGAGCTGGGCCAGGTAGCCGCGGATCACGGTGCCGTACTGCTCGTGCAGCCACTTCTTGGCGATGGCGCCGGCCGCCACCCGCACGGCGGTCTCGCGCGCCGAGGAGCGGCCGCCGCCGCGATAGTCGCGGATGCCGTATTTCTGCCAGTAGGTGTAGTCGGCGTGACCGGGCCGGAAGGTGTTGGCGATCTCGCCGTAGTCCTTGCTGCGCTGGTCCTCGTTGCGGATCAGGAGGGCGATGGGGGTGCCGGTGGTGCGGCCCTCGAACACGCCGGAGAGGATCTCGACGGTGTCGGACTCGCGCCGCTGGGTGACGTGACGCGAGGTGCCCGGCTTGCGCCGGTCCAGTTCATGCTGGATGTCTTCCGTGGTGAGCGACAGGCCGGGCGGGCAGCCGTCCACCACGCAACCGATGCCCGGACCATGGGACTCCCCGAAGGAGGTCACGCAGAACAATTTGCCTAGGGTATTGCCGGACATGGAAAACAGGATTGATCGTCGAATGGCCTGGATTATCGCACAGCCGCCCACTACCATGGGGTCGACTGTTACACCCCCCTGGGTTATCGAGATGAAAGCACCCCTCACCTTCCTGCTCGCCGGCCTTCTGGCCGCCCCCGGCGTCCTGGCCGACACCCTGCCCGGCGCGGACAAGGCCTTCCAGTGCACGGCCTGTCATGGCCCCGACGGCATGAAACACGCCCCCGGCCAGCCCGCCATCGGCGGCCGCTCGAGCGCCGAACTGACCGCCATCCTGCAGGACTACCAGCACCTGCGCCGGATCAACCCGGCCATGCAGATCCTGCTGTTGCCGATGAGCGACCAGGACCTCGAGAACGTCGCCGAATACTTCTCGCTGGTCGGCAAGACCGCGTCGGCTAACTGAATCCGGCCAGGATCTCCAGGCCGAGCGCCACGCCGAACCCGGTCACGTCGCTGGCCACCGCGCCCAGGCCGCCCTTGCAGCGGGCGGCCGAGAGGTCGACATGCAGCCAGGGCAGATCGGCGATGAAGCGGTTCAGGAAACGCGCCGCCAGGATGTGGTCGGCCTCGCCTTCCAGGGTGCATTGCTTGACGTCGGCGACCTGGGACTCCAGGGCCTCGTCGTAGTCCTCCGGCATCGGGAAGGCCACCACCCGCTCGCCGCAGGCCCGGCCGGCCGCCACGGCCTTCAGGGCGAGGTCGTCGCGGTTGCCGATCACCCCGCTCATGCGCTCGCCCAGGGCCACCGCCATGCTGCCGGTCAGGGTGGCGAAGTCGATCATGGCGGCCGGCTTCTCCTTGGCCGCCAGGGCCAGGGTGTCGGCCAGGACCATGCGGCCCTCGGCGTCGGTGTGGACGACCTCGATGGT
>JAAXVP010000395.1 GCA_013335435.1 Thiobacillus sp.
GTGAGGGAGCAACGTCTCCACACCGACAGGAGCCCTAGACCATGCTCTCCCCCATCAAAGGCTTCCTGGTCGAATACGCCCTCGCCCTGCCGCCCCTGGTGCTGGCCTTCGAGTTCAACCCCCAGGGCCTGACCCGCAACCGCCGGGTCACCCTGACCCTGGGCAGCACCCCGGCCACCCGCGGCGGCTACGACTTCGCCCTGCCCACCGAGACCGCACGGGTGGCCCAGGGCGTCGCCGTGGAGCCGGAGAGCTTCGATGTCGAGATCCTGCTCGACGCCACCGACCGCATGAACGACGACGACGCCCTGGCCCGCAGCATGGGCATCCAGCCCGAACTGGACACCCTGCGCAGCATGGTGGAGCCCAAGACCCAGGGGCCCGGCGGCCTCCAGGTCCTGGCCAGCCTGGGCCTGGGCGGCTCGCGCGCCTTCCAGCGCAGCCAGTCCGCCTCGGTGCTGCTGTTCGTCTGGGGCAGCCACGTCCTGCCGGTGTTCCTGAAGAGCATCGAGGTGACCGAATCCGCCCACCTGCCCGACCTCACCCCCTACCGCGCCACGGTCAAGCTCAGCCTCCAGGTGATCGAGGGCAACAACCCGTTCTACGCCGTGGAAAAGGTGCGCCAGGTGGTGGGCGCCGCCCTCAACACCGGCCGCACCGCGGCCTCCGCCCTGGGAGGGCTGTTCTGATGCTGCTCAAGGACTCCCGCTACAAGGACGCGCGCCGCTTCGAGGCCGACGAGCAGGGCCAGGTGCGCTGCAAGGGCACCCGGCCAAGGGTCATCGGCCCGGCCGTGGGGGTGCTCGAACACGTGGTCCGGGAAGGCGACCGCCTGGACCTGCTGGCCCGCCACTACTACGGCGACGACCGCCTCTGGTGGCGCATCCTGGACGCCAATCCGGACCTGTCCTCCGGCGTCGAACTGTCCCTCAAGGCACGCGCCGGCGAGGTCATCCTGATCCCCAAGGCGAAGGACTGAGATGGGCCTGCTCATCGACCTCTTCAGCACCAAGGAGCGCGCCCCCGCCGAGGTGGTGATCAAGGTGGACGGCACCGAGATCACCGACCTCTACCCATTCCTGATCGAGGTCACGGTGGAGGCCGGGCGCAGCGAGGCGGCCACGGCCAGCTTGAGCTTCGAGACCCGGCGCGACGAGCGCGGCCGGTGGACGGTGCAGGACGCCGGCGTCCTCAAGCCCTGGTCCAGCATCGTCATCTCCGCCGCCTTCGGCAGCCGGGAGGAAGAGGTGATGCGCGGCTACATCCGGGAGGTCGCCCTGGAAACGCCCCAGGACGCCGGCGCCGCCCAGGTCAAGGTGAGCTGCCAGGACGACTCCATCCGCCTCGACCGGGAACAGCACCGGGTCACCTGGGGCACCGCCGAGCTGCCCTACAGCGACAGCCTGATCCTCGACGAAATCCTCGCCCCCTACGGCCTCGTGGCCGACAAGGAGAGCAAGGCCGGCCAGGACGGCCTCATCGGCCTGGCCCAGGACGACACCGACATCAAGTTCCTCAAGGCCCGGGCCGAGTTCAACGGCTACGAGCTGATCTTCCGCGCGGGCCAGGTCTACTTCGGCCCCCTGCGCTTGAACGCCGACCCCCAGGACACCCTGCTGGTCTACGCCGGCGCCGACAGCAACTGCCTGTCCCTGAACGTGCGCGCCGACGGCCACCAGGCCGACGCCGTGGCCTACGACGCCCCGGCCGCAAGCGGCGACGCCAGCACCCCGGAGACGGTCAAGCCCGACCTGCCCCTGCTCGGTCTCCAACACGCCGACAGCTCCGCCGCCGGCCTGGAGCCCTTCACCTGGAAGCTGTCCGCCGAGGCCGGCGCCGACGCCAGCCGCCTGCGCGCCCTGGCCCAGATGAAGGCCAACGACCTCGACATCCACCGCCTCCAGGGCGAGGGCGAGCTGGACGGCACCCTGTACGGCCACGTCCTCAAGGCCGGCCTGCCGGTGCCGGTGGACGGCCTGGGCGACTGGCTGTCCGGGGTCTACTACGTCGACAGCGTCAGCCACAGCTTCACCCCGGCGGGCTACAAGCAGCGCTTCCGGCTGCTGCGCAACGCCTATGGCGACAACCTGGACAGCGTCTCCGGCCTGGCCGGCAAGTTGGTGGGAGTCCTGTGATGGCCGAAGACGCCCTGCAACGGCAACTCGCCCAGTCCATGGCCCAGCGCCGGGCCTACGGCAAGTACCGCGGCTTCGTGACCGACAACGCCGACCCGGACAAGCTGGCCCGGGTCAAGCTCCGGGTGCCCGCCCTGCTGGGCGAGGCCGAGACCGGCTGGGCTTTGCCCTGCCTGCCCTGCGGCGGCCTGGCCAACCAGGGCCTGTTCAGCGTGCCCGCGGTGGGCGCCCAGGTCTGGGTCGAGTTCGAGGGCGGCAACCTGGACTTCCCGATCTGGACCGGCACCTTCTGGCAGCAGGCCGGCGACCCGCCCGAGGACGTCCAGGACCAGCCCACCAGCCAGGTCTGGCGCACCGGCAAGGGCCACGTCCTGGTCCTGGAGGACAAGGACGACGCCGAGGCGGTGAAGCTGCTCCACTCCGCCGGCGCGCTGCTGGCCCTGGACAAGGACGGCAACGTCGAACTGACCGACAACAACGGCGCCAAGCTGACCCTGAGCGCCAGCGACAACAAGGCCGTGCTGGAGGACGCCAACGGCAACGTCCTCACCCTGTCGAGCCAGGGCGCCACCCTGGAGGACGCAAACGGCAACAAGATCGAGATGACCGCCAGCGGCGTCAAGGTGAGCGCCAGCGCCATGATCACCCTGGAAGGCAGCC
>JAAXVP010000396.1 GCA_013335435.1 Thiobacillus sp.
TCCAGCGCGAAATCGAGCGGTGCAAGGAGATCGCCAAGCGATTCCTCAATTTCTCCCGCGTCCGCCAATCCTCGCCGGACTGGGTCGAGGCCGCGAAGCTCTGCGAGGACGCCTTCGCGCCCGCCGGCCTGACCGGCGCGACGCTGCCGCTCGTCCTCGGGCTCCAAGAGCTCGATCTGAGGCCGGAGCTGGTCCTGCGCCTCCTGCCCGCGGGCCGAGCGGTCGACGCCGGGGCGATCGCCCGGGCCAGCCGCCCCGAACGGATACCGGAGGCCATCCGGCTGGCCCGGATCGCCGCCGTGAAAACGGCCCTGGCCCGATGAAGCTGAGTCCCTTCAACCACGACCGCGACGTCGCCGGCCTGACCTATGTCTACCCGGTGCTGTCCCGACGCGCCGGCGGCGTCTCGGTGGGCATCAACCTGAACATCAACAACGCCTGCAACTGGCGCTGCCTCTACTGCCAGGTGCCGGACCTGAAGCGCGGCGGTCCGCCGCCGGTCGACCTGGCGCGGCTGGAGGACGAATTGCGCGGCATGCTCGCCGACATCCTGCACGGCGACTTCATGGCCCGTTCCGTGCCGGAGACGATGCGCCGCCTGAACGACATCGCCCTGTCCGGCAACGGCGAGCCGACCAGTGCGCCCGAGTTTCCCGCCGTGGTCGACCTGATCGGCCGCCTGCTCGCCGAATTCGATCTCATCGGCCGCATCAAGGTGGTCCTGATCAGCAACGGCAGCCTGATGCAGCGCCCGCCGGTACAGGCCGGCCTGCGCCGGCTCGCCGAGCTGGGCGGCGAGGTCTGGTTCAAGCTGGACCGCGCCACGGCCGAGGGGCTGCACACGATCAACCAGACCGAAACGACGCCGGACAAGGTGCTGCGCAACCTGGAACTGTGCGCGCGCACCTGCCCGACCTGGGTGCAGACCTGCGTCTTCAGCCTGGACGACGCGGCGCCGGCGGAGACCGAGGTAACCGCCTACCTGGACTTGCTGCGCCGGGCCCTGGCCGACGGCACAGTCTTGCGCGGGGTGCTGCTGTACGGCCTGGCGCGACCGTCGATGCAGCCGGAGGCGGCGCGCCTGGGCCGGCTGCCGGCCGACTGGCTGACCGGGCTGGCCGCCCGACTGGCCGAATTGGGCCTGGAAACCCGCCTATACCCCTAGTGTGGCCTCGCCCCTGGCCAGTTTCTCGGCCAACCGGGCGCGGGTCAGCGACACCGCGTCGTAGCCCTCCTGGTCGGCGAACAGGAACATGCCGCCCATGGGGCTGATCCATTGCAGCAACAGCGCCTTCTCTCGACCCTCGACGTGCAGGCGGATACCATCGCCGACCTTCAAGCCGTCCAGCGTGGCGGTCTCCTGGACCGGCTGGACGGATTCGACCGGTACGACCTCGTTGCCCAGCGAGGCCAACTCGGCTTCGGTGAATTCCAGGTCGGCATCGCGACCCAGTTGGGTAGTCGGACCGGCGGCATTGTCGGCGGCCTGCAGGCCATCCCGGGTCACCGCCGCATGCAGCATGGCGAGTTGGGTAAACAGCTCGTCGCGCTCGCCGGCAGCCAGGTTCATGGCATCGCAGCCGTCATACAGGCGCCCGAGCAGGGTGGGCAGCAGGCGCAGGAGTTGCTCGGTCTCCTCTTGGCCACACTTGGGCATCAGGCTCCAGAGCAGGGCGTTGACGGTATGCCAGCCGGCCTCCCAGTCGGGATTCTGGTCACCGCGACTGAAATAGATGCCCGCCAGCAGATAGGACCAGCGTTCGAGCAGGAAATATCGGATTTCGCCGGGCGCCCCGGTCCTGGCCAGGCGGTTTTCAATCTCCTGGCAAATGTGCTCGTGCACCTGGCGTTCACGGCTCTTGAATAACATCGATGCGCCAGCCTCGTTCGGTATCCATCATGACCGAGCACATTCTACGACGTATTCACGCCGACCAGACCAGGTTTCAAGGCCGTATACGCGCCTGGCACGCACCCTGAAAAGTTTGGCAAGCGCATGATTTTTCAGGAAAGAACGGATAACAGGTTCAAATTGTCCGAATTTTTTGCTACCCTGCTCCCTGATTTTCAGCACGGGGATGCCATCGGCATGCAGAATACCCAGCGTTTATTCGCCTTCCTGACGCGCCACAAGCGCTGGCTTCTGATCGCATCCGCCATCCCCCTGTTCGAGGTCGTCACGGCCTTCGGCGTCGCACCCGACACCGTCACCCAGGAGATCGCCCAGGAAACCGTGGTGGCCGAGCTTGCCCTGCCCGAACCGACCGCGACCGACACCGGCGCCTTCGATTTCTGGCGCGAGGAACGCATCCAGTCCGGCGACACCCTGGCCTCCCTGCTCGGTCGCCTGGGCGTCGGCCCCGATGACATGCCCGCCATCCTGAACGCCAGCCGCAACCACGCCACCCGCCTGGTGGCCGGCCGCACCGTCATGGCCAAGGTCACCTCGGGTGGCCGTCTGCTCCTGTTACGCTACCTGGCCGACGACCAGAACCTGCTCAGTATCGAACGCACCGGCGAGGGCTTCGTGGCCAAGGACGAGGTCGCCCAGCCGGAGACCCGCGTCGTGGTCCGTTCCGGCGAGATCAAGTATTCCCTGTTCGGCGCCACCGATGCCGCCGACGTGCCCGACTCCATCGCCTCCCAGATGGCCGAGGTCTTCTCCGGCGACATCGACTTCCACCGCGACATCCGCCAGGGCGACCGCTTCTCGGTGGTCTACGAGATCCAGTACCACGGTG
>JAAXVP010000113.1 GCA_013335435.1 Thiobacillus sp.
CCCGGCCGAGCTCGCCGCGTTCCAGCACTTCGACGCGGGCGCCGCGCCGGGCCAGGGCCCAGGCCGAGGCCAGGCCGGCGACGCCGCCGCCGATGACTATGATGTGTCGGTTCACCAGTAGGTTTCGTGTGTCCAGGGAAGGGCCGATGTTATCAAAGCCGGCGGCCGGGCCGGGCGATAATGGCGCCATGACCGAGAGACCGCCGATCCATGGCCGGGGCGCCACGGGCAACCCGGACAACCGCTACGCGGAGCATGCCCGCGCCGCCTGCGACGACGGCTGGGGCAGCCTGGACGCCGAGCCGCCGCCGCTGCGCACCGAACTGTTCGTCGACGCCAGCCGCACGGCGATCAGCTACAACGACTCGCCCGACGTGCCGTTCGACCGTTCGCTCAATCCCTACCGGGGCTGCGAACACGGTTGCGTGTACTGCTTCGCCCGGCCCACCCACGCCTGGCTTGGCCTGTCGCCCGGCCTCGACTTCGAGAGCCGGCTGTTCCACAAGCCGGATGCCCCGGTCTTGTTGCGGCGCGAACTGGCCAGGCCGGGCTACCGCTGCGCGCCCATCGCCCTGGGCATCAACACCGACGCCTACCAGCCAGTCGAGCGCAAGCTGGGATTGACCCGCGCCCTGATCGAGGTGCTGGCCGAGCATGGCCATCCGTTCAGCGTGGTGACCAAGTCGGCCTTGATCGAGCGGGATATCGATCTGTTGGCGCCCCTGGCGGTGCGCAACCTGGTCCAGGTCGCGGTCTCGGTGACCACCCTGGACCGGCGGCTCGCGCGCACCCTGGAGCCCCGCGCGGCGGCACCGGAACGGCGTCTGGAGACGATCCGGCGGCTGACCGCGGCGGGCGTGCCGGTGACCGTCCTGGCGGCGCCCATGATCCCCTTCCTCAACGACCACGAGCTGGAGGCCATCCTGGCGGCGGTACGCGAGGCCGGCGCGGTCGATGCGGGCTATGTCCTGCTGCGCCTGCCGCATGAGGTCAAGGATCTGTTCCGGGACTGGCTGGCCGTGCACGAGCCGCTCAAGGCCGAGCGGGTCATCAACCGGCTGCGCGACTGCCGGGGCGGCCGGGACTACGACAGCCGGTTCGGCCGCCGCATGCGGGGCGAGGGCGCATACGCCGACCTGCTCGGCCGGCGCTTCCGGCTCGCCCACCGCCGCTTGGGCTTTCCGGGCATGGCGCCGCTCGGCTGCGAGCAGTTCCGGGTGCCGGGCCGGGCATGCCAGATGACGCTGTTCTGAGCGGCGTGCGTCAGTTCATTCGCCGGTGTCCGCCTGCCGTACCTTGGCGCGGGCCGCTTGCAGGTAGAGCCCGAGCGCTGTGCAGACGAGCAGGCAGAACGGCACCCCCCAGCTGGCCTCGACGGCGGCGGATGCCAGGCGTTCGCTGTAGCCCCACTGGTGCCGGACCAGATGGAAGATGTCGTGCCCCTTGTAGTGCAAGGCCAGGGGGATGACCGTCAGCAGGATGCTGGCCGCCGCCGCGGCGGCGCCGTTGATCGTGATCCAGTGGCGCAGTACGGCCCGTTCCGGGTTGGTGAGGGTGATGTACTGCGCCGTGGCGATGACTAGAAACTGGATGGCGAAGGTTATGTTCGGCACGCCCATGAACAAGAGCGGGATTCCGACCGTGCTGCCGGCCAGCATGCCTACCGTGCCTCCCACCACCGTGGCACCGAACCATGCGACCGGACGTTTCAGTTGGTCGGACAGGAGCAGGGTCGAGCCGATGGCGAAGATCAGCAATGCCGTGGGCGGCATGGAGACGGGACCGGTGAACAGGCCGGCGGCCAGGCCCAGGACCAGCCATCCGGACAGGCCCAGCCTGGCCATCCGGGCACCGGCCCAGTCCGCGATCGGGCCGGAGCGGCCAGCCGGAAGCGAACGCTGGCGTTCCCATAGGACCTGGACCAGTACCAGGAACAGGCAGGCCAGGGGCAGCTTGACGGCGGCCGGCTGGAAGGGCCAAAGGGGCCAGAGGATCTGCCGGCTGAAAAACAGGTTCAGGCCGAGCTGGAGCAGATGCGGCCCGAGCAGCACAAGGCCGGGCAGGATGGCGGCGATGCGCCAGAAGCCCGCGGTGCGCACCGGGACATAGACCTGCAGGATGAGATAAAGCGCGATCAGGGCGGCATACAGGCCGACCTGCCAGGTCGGGTAGGCGACCGACTGGTGTAGCCATTCCCGCACCACGGTGTCGGATTCGACGAAAGGCCGGGAATCGACCGGTGAGCCATCCACTACATAGACGTCCGGATTCCTGCTGCCCAGGTAGACCAGGCCGCCAAACCAGTTGAGGCCGTCGTAGGAGCCGGCGATCTCGCCCCCGCGGCCGATGGCCACGAGCACCTGGCCGTTGCTCGCCAGGCACTGCCAATCCGGACGCGCGACATGCTCCGGCCTGGCATTCAGGAACATCCAGGTGGCCGCCCGGATCGAGACCGCGATATCGCTGCCAGCCATGACGAACAGGTCGTTATGCCAGGCGACCACGTTGTACAGGTGCTCGAATCCCTGGAACTCACGGCTGGTCCAGCGGTTGCCGTCGGCAGACTGCGCGATCACGGTGCCGTAGGCCAGGTTGCCCACGGCGACGAGCTGCCTGCCGTTGGTGGCGACGCTGTCGAGTTGGCCGACCGACAGCTGGGCCGACGACGACCAGCGGTGGCCGTCCGGCGAGCGCAGGACGGTGCCGTGCCAGCCGATGACGACCAGGCTGCCGTTGTCCAGGCTCGCCAGGTCGACCAGATCGTCCGCGACCCCAGTGGTCTCCCGCTGCCAGTCATACCCGTCTCGGGAGGTGAACAGCCGGCCGCCCGGGCCGAGGACGATGAACAGCCCCTTCGCCCAATGGATGGACTGGCCTCTGGACTGCAACTCCGGAATCGCGCGCGCCTGCCAGGTTTTGCCGTCGGTCGACGCCAGGAGCGCGCCTTCCGAATCGATGGCCAGGTAAAGGCCGTTGCCCCAGGCGATGCCGATCAGGTCGGCCTCGCCGGCTCCCCGGCGGGTGCGCCCCCATTGGGCGCCGGCCGGCCGTTGGAGGGTCCAGTACCAGCCGTCTGGGGAAGTCATGATCACGCCTTGCGCGCCGACGGCGACGAACTGGCCGCCACCCCAGACAATGTCGCCGATATAGGACGCCGGTCGGCTGCGTTCCCCGGCTGTGGCGGCGATGGAGAGGGCGAACAGCCAGGCAAGAAGTGCCGTTCGCAGTACGGCCTGACATGACAGTCCGACGATTCCCCTCAAACTGGGCATGATGGGCACCCCCATGGAGGTTGTGGTTGTTCTTCTCTCTGACTGTACTTATAGCGCTTCCGGGCCGGTCGGCGGATGGGAATGTCCGCCAGGACCGGGCCGGAAAAAGAAAAAGGGCCGCAGAAGCGGCCCTTTTCGGAACGTGGGGTAACCGGTATCAGGCGAAGTTGGCCGCCACGAAGTCCCAGTTGACCAGGCTGTTCAGGAAGGTCTCGACGAACTTGGGACGCAGGTTGCGGTAGTCGATGTAGTAGGCGTGCTCCCAGACGTCGACGCAGAGCAGGGCCTTGTCGCCGGTGGTCAGCGGGGTGCCGGCGGCGCCCATGTTGACGATGTCGACGGAACCGTCGGCCTTCTTGACCAGCCAGGTCCAGCCGGAACCGAAGTTGCCCACGGCGCTGGTTTGGAAGGCCTTCTTGAACTCGTCCAGGGAACCCCACTTGGCGTTGATGGCATCAGCCAGGGCACCGGCCGGAGCACCGCCGCCGTTCGGCTTCATGCAGTTCCAGAAGAAGCTGTGGTTCCAGACCTGGGCGGCGTTGTTGTAGACGCCGCCGGCCGGGGCGCTCTTGACGATGTCTTCCAGGGACTTGTTCTCGAAGTCGGTGCCCTTGATCAGGTTGTTCAGGTTGGTGACGTAGGCCTGGTGGTGCTTCGAATAGTGGTAGTCGAAGGTCTCGGCGCTCATGTGGGGAGCCAGGGCGTCCTTGGCGTAGGGCAGGGCGGGCAGTTGGTGTTCCATGTCGTTCTCCGATTAGTAGTTGAATGCTGCGGTCGGGATTCTACGGGGATCACTCGGACACGGCAATAGTTGACTATTAACGTAAAGTATTTGTCATGTCTGAGCATGGGTATTGGGGCGCGGGCAGAGGCCGCGTCATGGCCTGGCAATTAGGCCTGACCTGCCTGCGCGGATAAAATCGGCCGTATGGCGCAAGGGGCAACCGGGGGGGCGTCCACCGGTTCGGGCAGACTTCGCGGGTACGGTTAAAGGTCGGATCATGGCGAGATCGTCGGGCAAGAGCGAACTGATAGGCGGGACGATCATTCCGCCGACCCACCTCGAATTGAACGTGGCGGACCACTGCAATATCACTTGCCGCGCCTGCAACCATGCTTCGCCCATCATGCCGGCCTGGTTCGCCGATCCGGATACCGTACAGCGCGACTATGCCATCCTGGCCAGGCATTACCGCCCCGCCTTCATCAAGGTGCTGGGCGGCGAGCCGCTCATGCACAGGCATCTGGACGCCGTCATCGAGGCGGCGCGCAGTACCGGCATCAGCGACCATTTCACCCTGGCCACCAACGGCACCCTGCTGCACAAGGCGAGCGACGCCGTCTGGGCGGCGGTCGACGAGGTGGAAATTTCCGTATATCCGGACGTGGCGGGGGTGGCGGACAACATCCGGCTGGCGCGGGACAAGGCGCGCGATTTCGGCAAGAAGCTGACCGTGTTCTATTACGACCGCTTTCGTGCCACCTTCAGCCTGCAAGGTACCGCCGACCGCGACCTGGTCGCCAAGGTGTATGCCGCCTGCAAGATCGCCAACCTGTGGGGCTGCCATACGGTGCGCGAGGGCTATTTCTACAAGTGTCCGCAGAGCATCTACGTGGCCCTGCTGGCGGGCCGGGCACCCGAGCCGGACGGCATCGCCATCGTCGATGGGCCGACTTTCCAGGCCGACCTGCTGGAGTACGTCAATGACCCGGCCCCGCAGATCGCCTGCGCGCATTGCGTCGGCACGGTTGGAATCCTGGAGCCGCATGCGTTCCTGACGCGCCGGGAGTGGCGCGATCATATCGACAAGCCGACCGAGGCGATGGTCGACCTGGACTGGCTGGAACGCTGCCGGACCCGCCAGGATCGCCGCGACGATTGCAAGATTCCGGCCCGCCTGATGGCCCAGGGCTGGCTGGATCGTCTGCCCTGGTTGCAACGGGGGCTGCGTGCGGTCCTGCCGTCCTGGCCGGCGCAAGGCGGCCTGCGCCTGGGCGAACGGGTGCTGCGGCGGAATGCCGAGGTGCCGCGCGAGGTCGACGATAACGAGACCGCGAGTGAGGCTGTTCGTCGGTGACGCCACGGCACATGGGGCTGTCCAGCCGCGCAAGTCGGGCGGATAGATGGGATATGGATGCCCGAAATACCCGACAGCGGGTAAAATTCCCAAGATGGGCCGGCGCCGCGGCGTTCGGTCGTGCGTCGGGCTGTGCAAGTATCCTGCCGGATATCCGCAACGGCGGTTCGGCGTTGTTACGAATCACCGGGTTAAAAAATGCTGGTCACCAACAATACTCAGATTTCGGCTGAAACCTTCGAGACCGAGATCGTCGTCATCCACTTCCTGCGGGGCACCTATTTCAGCTTGCGCGGCGCCGCCATGACCCTCTGGCAATGGCTGCAGACGGGTGCCGAGGAAGCCACCCTGGCCGAGCTGCTGGCCGCCCGTTACGGCCTCGACCCGGAGCGCAGCCGCGTCGAGGTGGCCGCCGCGCTCGCCCGGATGCGCGAGTACGAACTGGTGGTCGAGAGCGACCAGCCCGCCCCGGCGCGCGCTGGTTACGACATGGCGGCCGGCCCGGCCGCCTACGAGGCCGCGGTGGTGGAGGCCTTCGAAGACTTGCAGGAGCTGATCGCCATCGATCCCGTGCACGAGGTCGATCCGATGCAGGGCTGGCCGCACCGCCCGGCACCGGTCAAGCTCGACTGAGGTTGCCATCATGACCCAGCCGCAAGCGGCCATGGCGGCGCGTTACGATGCCTTCATCGACGAAGTCCTGGCCTTCGCCCAGGCGCGTGCGGCCGCCCTGCCGGCCGCAACGGCCTACCGGTTCGGACCCTTGCGGATCGACCTCCAGGTCGAGGGCGCGGATCTGTCCCGGCGCCTGACCATGGCCATCCGGCACGCGGCCCGCCCGGCCGAGACGGATCCGGGCGTGCGGGTGATCGCCCTGGACGGTAGCGCCTGCGGCCGCCTGCCCCCCGAATGGGACTTGCCGACCTACGACCGCCGGCACCTCGAGCGCCTGCACGTCGATGGCGCCGGCAACCGCCTGCTGCACCACAACCCCGACACCGGCAACTGGACCATCCTGGACCGGGGCCGCAAGCTGGCCGTGACCTGGAGTCCGAGCGCCGAGCGCCTGCCGGACTGGGAGGACTCCTTCCCGCTGCGCACCATCCTGCACTGGCTGTCGACCGGCCACGACTGCTGCCTGGCCCATGCCGCCGTGGTCGAGCGCGGCGGCCGCGGCGTCCTCCTGACCGGCCGCGGCGGCTCCGGCAAGTCGACCACCACCGTGGCCGCGCTGTTCGAGGGCCTGGGCACCTGCGGCGACGACTTCGTCATGGTCGACCAGGCCGCGCCCGGCCCGGCTGGCTATTGTCTGTACGACACCATCAAGCTGGACGACCCGGCCCTGGCCCGCTTCCCGGAACTGCGTCCGCACGTCGCCAACCCGGAGCGTGCCGACGACCAGAAGGCGCGCGTGCACCTGACCGACGTCATGCCGGACCGGCTGGTGCGTTCGGTGCCCCTGGTCGGCGTGGTCCAGCCGGTCATCACCGACGATGCCGCGCCATCGCTGCAACCGGTCGGTGCGGGCGTGGTCCTGCGCGCCCTGGCGCCGACCACGATGTTCCTGTTGCGCGGCGAGGAGACCGTCCTGGCCGACAAGCTGGCCCGCCTGGTGCGCCGCCTGCCGACCTGGCAGTTGCGCCTGACCCGCGACCCGCGCGCCTCGGCCGCCTACCTGGGAACCTGGCTGGAGTCGCAGGGATGAATACGCGCGTCTCGGTGATCATCCCCAACCTGGACATGGGCCGCTTCCTGCCCGACGCCCTGGCTTCGATCGCGCGCCAGGCCGTGCCGGTCGACGAGATATTCATCGTCGATGCCGGCTCCGGCGACGACAGCCTGGCGGTCATCGCCGGCCTGGCCGCGGCCGACCCGCGCGTCCGCCTGCTCCGCTCCGAGGCGAAGAATCCCTCGGCGGTGCGCAACCGCGCACTGGCGGCGGCCACCGGCGAGGTGATCGCCTTTCTCGACGCCGACGACCTCTGGCCGGCCGACAAGCTGGCCCGCCAGCTCGCCCGCCTGGAGGCCGAGCCGGCGGTCAGCGTGGTCTCCGGCTTCGTGCAGTATTTCGACCGCCTCGACCGCGAACGCCTGGCGCCGGCCGCCGATTCCCGGGTCGAGACCCTGTTCCACGTCCACCTGGGCGCGGCCGTGTTCCGCCGCTCCGTGTTCGACGCCGTCGGCGGTTTCGACGAAACCCTGCGCTACAGCGAGGACGTCGACCTGCTCCTGCGCATCCGCGAGGAGGACATCCCGATGACCATCCTGCGCGCCCGCACCCTCTATTACCGGCGCCACGACGACTCCCTGATGGCCCAGTCCGATCCGGCCAAGGAACGCGACTTCAAGCGCACCCTGGCCGGCTCCCTGATGCGGCGCCGGCGCAAGGGCGTGGTGACGCCCCTGGCGCCGTTCGAAACCCTGATCGAGCCGGAAAGCCATGCGGATTAGCGTCGTCATCCCGGCCTGGAATGCCGCCGCCACCCTGGCCGAGACCCTGGCCAGCGTCGCCGCCCAGACCCGGCCGGCGGACGAGGTGATCGTGGTCGACGACGGCTCCACCGACGCCACTGCCGAGATCGCCAGCGCCCATCCGCTGCGCCCGCGGGTCATCCGCAAGGCGCATTCCGGCGCCCCGGCGACTCTGAACCTGGGCATCGCCGAGGCGACCGGCGACTGCCTGGCCTTCCTCGACGCCGACGACCTCTGGCCGGCCGGCAAGCTGGCCGAGCAGGCCGCCATCCTGGTCGCCCGGTCCGAACTCGACGGGGTGCTCGGCCTGGTCGAGGCCTTCGTCTGCCCCTCGGTGTCCGCCGCCGAGGCCGGCCGCTTCGCGGTGCCGCCGGCACCGCAGCCGGGCTGGCTGACCGGTGCCCTGCTGATCCGCGGCGCGGCCTTCGCGCGCGTCGGGCGCTTCGCCGAAGACCTCAGCAACGGCTTCGCCATCGACTGGTTCGACCGTGCCCGCGCCGCCGGCCTGGCCTTTTACATGCCCGACACCGTCATGCTGCGCCGGCGCCTGCATCCCGGCAGCCTGGCGGCGCGCAACCGGGGCAGCGATAGCGCGATGCTGGAGATGGCCCGGCGCGCCATCGCCCGGCGCCGGCAGGGCGCATGACCGACCGCCGCCTGCTCGGCTTCGTGCCGCAGGGCAGCGACAGCCTGCTGATCCAGGCCGCCATCGCCCCGGCCGAGCGGGCCCGCGCGGCCTGGCAGGCCTGGACCGCGCAACGGCCGCTCGACGAGGCCAGTTGGGCCGAGGTGCGCATGCTGCCGAGCGTCGCCGCCCGCGCCGCCGAACTGGCCATCGCGGCCGACCTGCTGCCGCGCCTGGACGGCATCCGTCGCTTCGTCTGGGCCGGCAGCCAGAAACAGATGCTGGCGGCGCGGCCGATCCTGGCACATCTGGTCGGTCACGGCGTGCCGGTCATGCTGCTCAAGGGCGCGGCGCTTACCGCCGCCTACCCGGCCGCCATGGGCCGGCGCTTCCTGCGCGACGTCGACATCCTGGTGCCGGCCGACCGGGTTGCCGAGGCGGCCGGGCTGATCGCCGAAGCCGGCTGGCGCAATCCTTTCTATCCGGACCTCGAACCGGCGCTCCTGCTCGGCCTCGCGCGCACTCATGCCCTGGCCTTCCAGGGCGGCGCCAAGGGCGAGATCGACCTGCACCGCTTCGCCCTGGCGCCCAACTTCTGCGCCGGCGACGACGACGAACTCTGGGCGCGCGCCCGCGCGGTCGAATTCCTCGGCCTGTCCTGCCGGGTGCCGGCCGCCGAGGATCTCCTGGTCACCACCCTGGAACACAGCTTCCGGCGCGATCCCGACCAGGTGCTCGACTGGACCCTGGACGCCGCCCGCCTGATCGGCGATCCCGCCCTGGACTGGGGCCGGGTCGTCGAGACGACCATCCGGCGCAACCTGGCCGTCCCGGTCGAGGCGCGCCTGCGCTACCTGGCCGAACGATGCGGTCTGGCCGTGCCCGACCAGGCCCTGGCCAGTCTGGCACCGCACAGCCGCGATCCGGTATTCGTGGCCGAAAGCCTGGCCAATCACCTCGACGCCGTGAAGAGCGAGGGCGAGGTCCGGCGCGCCCTGGTCCGGGCCCAGCGCCGACGCGCCGAAGCGGCCGGCCGGGTTCCGGCGCCGAGCCCGGCCGCCGGTTTGCCCGAGGTGCGCCAGAGCGCCGGCGGCCGCCGGATCGATGTCCGTCTGCCCCTCGCCGATATCCGGGCCGTGCGGGTAGACATCGAGGATTGCGCCGATCCGGCCATGGCCTGGCGCTGCCGGGTCCACTGCGGGGTGATCTTCCTGCGCCGCCTGGTGGGCGGCAACGGCTTGCGGGCGCGTATTGAGCGACTTTGGCAGCGCCACATCCCGATCGAGCGGGCGTGGTTCGACGCCCAGGCCACCGGCGACCTCACCCTGTATATCCATCCCAAGGTATCCGATCGGGATGCCACGCCAGCCTTTACCGTCGACTGCGCGACCGAGCGGCGCGGCGGCTTGCTGGTGATCCGGTTGCGCTTCGGCCGGCCCTGAGGGGCGCGTTCAGCGCACCTCGAATTCGACCTGGTCCAGGGTCGCGCCGCCGGCATCGAGCAGGGCTAGGCGGTGGCGGCCGCGCTGCAATGGCCAGGTGTCGGCGTGCCAGTCCGCGCCGTCCATCTGCCAGCGGCTGTCGGCCAGGGCGTGGCGCGCCTTCAGGCCCAGGCGCTGATTGGCGGCCGGGATGTCGGGGTCGAGTGCCAGGATGTCGCCGTCGGCCGGCTGCACGATGGCGGCGGGCGGGCTGGCCGCGCTCCAGCCGTGCGCGCCGGGCTCGGTGCCGGCCAGGAACCATTCCGAACGGGCCGCCTCGCCGGGCGGCGTCACGGCCCGGCGCACCAGCCGCGCCGGCGGCTTCGGCGCCGGCG
>JAAXVP010000397.1 GCA_013335435.1 Thiobacillus sp.
CTCAAGTTCGAACTGACCGACGCCATGGCCATGAGCCCGGACAACCGCCTGTCCAACTTCAAGGAGATCGACCTGGTCGCACGGGTCGCCAAGTCCGGCGACGTCAAGGGCGCCCCGGGCGACCTGGAGGGCAGTATGGCCAAGGTCAAGGTGGGCGCCACCGGGGTCAAGCTGGTGATCGACACGGTACGCAACTAGGCCCCGCTCGGCCGGCGGGCGACCAAGTGCCGCCCGCACGCGGCGAGGTAGTCCGGAATCCCCGCTATTCCGGCCAGACCCCGTGAGCGGGCGCCCGTGCGCGCAGAAGTGCCGACAGCGAATCGGCGCTGTACGCTTAGGCGTATTTCAGCAATTCCAGCAGCGGCCCCAGGTGCTTTTCATAGCGCCGCCAGCGCTCCTTGGAGGTCTTGTAGATGGGTTGCCGGACCTGCCACATGCTGGGCGTGAACACGGTGCGGTCCTGCTTGTGGAAATCCGCCTGGCCCGCTTCCCAGTCCAGTCCCAGGAAGGCCATCAGTGTTGCCGCCGACCGAAAACTGAGCCACTTCTGAGGATTCTGCCGATCCAAAATTGAGCCAGGTGTTCAACCTATCCTGCTGCTTTTTGCGGCAGGGGAATTGGAGTGATCACCATGGCCATGATTGGCAAGGTTCGGCGGATGTACCACCGCCAGAAGAAGTCAGTACGAGAGATCTCACGCATCACCAGCCTGTCGCGCAACACCATCAGCAAGTGGCTGGAAGCCCCGCTGGACGGTGAGCCGAAGTACCGACGACAGACCAAGCCGGGCAAGTTGACCCCGTTTCACGAGGCCCTGCAGCAGGCGTTGAAGGCCGACGCCCATCGCCCGAAGAAGGAGCGGCGCACGGCGTTGGCGCTGTACGCCGAGATCAAGGCGGCCGGCTACGAAGGCAGCTACTCGCGCGTCACCGACTACCTCCGGGCCTGGCGCCAGGGTGCAGGCCAAGGCGCCGCCGCCAAGGCCTTTGTCCCGCTGAGCTTCGAACTGGGCGAAGCGTATCAATTCGACTGGAGCGAAGAGGGACTGGTGGTCGGCGGCATCTACTACCGGCTGCAGGTCTCGCACATGAAGCTGTGCGCCAGCCGGGCGTTCTGGCTGGTGGCCTACCCCAGCCAGGGACATGAGATGCTGTTCGATGCCCACACACGCTCCTTCGCAGCGCTGGGTGGCATCGCCCACCGCGGCATCTACGACAACATGAAGACCGCCGTGGACAAGGTCAAGAAGGGCAAGGGCCGCATCGTCAACGCCCGCTTCGAGGCGATGTGCGCGCACTACCTGGTCGAAGCCGACTTCTGCAACGTCGCCTCGGGCTGGGAGAAGGGTGTTGTCGAGAAGAACGTGCAGGACAGCCGGCGGCGGATCTGGATCGACGCCGGCAAGCAGCGCTTCGGCTCGTTCGCCGAACTCAACGCCTGGCTGGGCAACCGCTGCCGGGCGCTGTGGGACGAGATACGGCATCCCGACCACGACCAGTTCAGCGTCGCGGAGATGCTCGAGCACGAGCAGCCGCATCTGATGCCGATGCCCGCGCCGTTCGACGGCTACCTCGAGAAGCCGGCGCGGGTGTCGAGCACCTGCCTGGTGTCGGTGGCCCGCAACCGCTACTCGGTACCGTGCGAGCTGGTCGGTCAGATGGTCAGCACGCGGTTGTACCCGAGTCGAGTCGTTGTGGTGGCTGGCGATGCCGTCATCGCCAGTCATGAACGCCTCAGCGAGCGCGGCCAGGTCCGTTACGACTGGCAGCATTACCTCCCGCTCCTGGAAAGGAAGCCCGGCGCGCTACGCAACGGCGCACCCTTCGCCGACCTGCCCGAAGCGCTGCAACGGCTGCGCCGCGCCCTGCTGCGAGAGCCGGGGGGCGACCGCGTCATGGCGCAGGTGCTGGCAATCGTGCCGAAATCCGGCCTCGACGCCATGCTGGTGGCGGTCGAACTGGCGCTGGAGGCTTCGCCGCCATCCGGACGGGTGAGCGTGGAACACGTGATCAACGTCCTGGGCCGGCTGAACGCCGCGCCGGCGCCGGAAAACGTGGAGACGGCCCTGAAGGCGGCCACGCCGCCGCTGGCCGACCCCACGCGCTATGACAGCCTGCGCGTTCAGAACAGCACCGCCGAGATCGACCATGCGTGATCTCGGCGTCGAACTCAAGCAGTTGCGGCTCTTCGGCATGGCCAGCGCCTGGGCCGATCTGGCCGAGCAAGGCTCGTCTGCTGGCCTGGAAAGTTCGCGCTGGCTTATCGAGCACCTGCTGCAGGCAGAGAGCACGGACCGCGCGATGCGCTCGGTCAACCACCAGATGCATGCAGCAAAATTCCCGATACACCGCGACCTGGCCGGCTTCGACTTCGAGATCTCTCCGGTGGATCGCAAACTGGTCCTGAAGTTGGCCGAGGCGGACTTTACCGAGGTGGCGCACAACGCGGTCTTGGTGGGTGGGCCTGGCACTGGCAAGACCCATCTGGCCACGGCCATCGGCGTGTCCGGCATTACCCGCCATGGCAAACGGGTGCGATTCTACTCGACGGTCGATCTGGTCAATGCCCTGGAGCAGGAGAAGGCGCAAGGCAAGGCGGGCCGCATCGCACTCAGCCTACTACGCATGGATCTGGTGATACTCGATGAGCTGGGCTATTTGCCGTTCAGTCAGACCGGCGGGGCACTGCTGTTCCATCTGCTGTCGCGACTCTACGAGCACACCAGCGTGATGATCACGACCAACCTGGACTTCGCCGAGTGGTCGAGCGTGTTCGTGGAT
>JAAXVP010000114.1 GCA_013335435.1 Thiobacillus sp.
TCGTTGATGCCCTGCTCGGAGGTGGAGACGACGCGGTTGATGCCTTCGGCCAGTTGCTTGAAGAAGCCGGTCTTGCCGTCGACGCCGATACGCTGGCTGAAGTCGCCGGCGGCGGCGGCGGTGACCAGGTCGTTGACCTCCTGCTCGACGGCGACCTCGGCGGTGCGGTCGCTCCATTCGGCGACGCTGCCGAGGCGTTCGCCGCGGGCGTTGATGACCGGGTTGGCGCGCACCACCATGCTGCGGCCGCCGATCTGCAGGTTGGCCGTGTACATGGAGCTGAAGCTGGACAGCAACTGGGCCTGGTGGCTGGGGTTCTTGTGGAAGCTGTCGATATTGGTGCCGACCAGCTTGCTGGCGCTGAAGTTGGGCAATTGCTGGCGGATGCCGGCCTCGGCGCCGGACAATACCTCGACCACCGACTTGTTGACGTAGATGATGTTGCGCTGGTTGTCGGCGATCATGACGCCGGTGGAGACGTTGTCGAGGGCGATGCGCACGCGCAGGTTCTCGTCGGCGATGCGCTTGGCCTCGGCGACGTCGAAGCCGAGCTTGGTCTGCATCGACTTGAGCGCCTCCAGGACCTTGCCGACCTCGTCATGGTTCTCGATCTCGATGGCGTTGTTGTAATTGCCCTGGGCGATCTGGTCGAAATGCCGGATCGCCTGGTCGAGTGGCCGCACGATGGCGCGCACCAGGCCGATGCCCAGCCAGACCGCCAGGCCGATGCCGGCCAGGATGAGGGCGATGGCGACATTGCGGATCAGGGTGTAGCGGCTTTGCGCGTTGAGATATTCCGTCTTGGCCTCGTCGACCAGGATCTTCTTGAGCGCCTCGACGCTGTCGGCGACCGGCACGTAGAGGGCGACCACGGCGTTGTCGTTGATCGCCATGGCATCCGGCACCTCGTCCTTGCGCAAGGCGTCGACGGCCGGCTTGAGGCCTTGCATGACGAACTGCTTGCGCTGTTCGGCGAATTCGTCGGCCAGCTTCTTCACTTCGGGCGACATTTCGGTCGCCATGAAGTCCTTCCAGAGGCCGGTGATGGTTCCGATGTTGGCGTCCACCTCGTCGGCGTTCTTCTTGATGTTGGCGGGGTCGGGGTTGAGGATCGATTCCTGGATCGCGACCCGGTTGCGCAGGATCAGCCGGTTGATGTCGCTGATCCGGTTGCTCGCCACCATGCGGTCCTCGTAGACGCCGCGCAGGGCGTCGTTGGTGGTGCCGAGGCCGACCAGGCCCATGCCGCCGATGACCAGGAGCAGCAGGGAGAGCATGCCGATGACGACCTGCAGGCGGGACTTGATGGTGAGGTTGCTGATCATCGCTTCTATCCTTCCGAATTTGGACGCCTTGATGACGCGGCCTTCGCACAATTGAATGGAGGTGTCGCCGTTGCGGATGGCCTGGTACAGGGCCGAGGCGGCGGCGATTTCGTCGCGGCTGGGTTTGGTCCGCACCGACAGGTAGCCGGTCACCTGGCCGGCTTCCTTGATCGGGGTGACGTTGGCCTTGACCCAGTAGTGGTCGCCGTTCTTGCAGCGGTTGATGACGATGCCGGTCCAGGGTTTGCCCTTTTGCAGGGTGGCCCAGAGGTCGGCGAAGCCGGCCGCCGGCATGTCCGGATGGCGCACGATGTTGTGCGGCGCGCCGATCAGTTCCTCGGCGTTGAAGCCGCTGATGCGGACGAAGGTGTCGTTGACGTGGGTGATGACGCCGCGCAGGTCGGTGGTCGAGGTGATCTCCTCGCCGTCCTGCATCACCCGTTCGGCGCCGGTGACCGGCATGTTTACACGCATGTTCGGCTCCTTGGGTTAAGTGGCGGCGGTCTCGATGAGGGCCATCTCCTGGCTGCTCATCAGCTGTTCGATATCGACGACGATGATCATGCGTTCCTCGATGGTGCCCAGGCCCAGGATGTAGCGGGTATCCAGGGACGAGCCGAATTCGGGCGCCGGGCGCAGGTTGCCGGAGCTGAGCTGGATCACGTCGGAGACGCCGTCGACCACGATGCCGACCACCCGCTTGCCGATGTTGAGGATGATCACCACGGTGAACTGGTCGTAGGTCGGCTCGCCCAGCTTGAACTTGATGCGCAGGTCGACGATCGGGACGATGACCCCGCGCAGGTTGATGACGCCCTTGATGAAGGCGGGCGTGTTGGCGATCCGGGTTGGCGTTTCGTAGCCGCGTATCTCCTGCACCTTGAGGATGTCGATGCCGTATTCCTCGCGGCCCAGGGTGAAAGTGAGGAATTCGCCCGAGCTGACGATGCCGCTTTCGGTGCTGTTCTCCATCGTGTCCGTCCTGTCTCAGGTTGATCAGGCCGCCATCCGCTTGGCCGGGTGTTCCAGGCCGATGCGGGTGATGGCGGCGATGTCCAGAATCAGGGCGACGTTGCCGTCGCCCATGATGGTGGCGCCGGAAATGCCCGGCACCTTGCGATAGTTGGCTTCCAGGCTCTTGATCACCACCTGGTGCTGGCCGAGCAGTTCGTCGACGAACAAAGCCGCCTTGCCCTCTTCGCTCTCGACCACGACGATGATGCCCTGGTCGAGCGTGGCCGGTTCGGCCTGGCCGAATACCTTGGTCAGGGGGATGATCGGCAGGTATTCGCCGCGGATGTGGATGACCCGGGAGTCGCCGGCCATGGTCTTGATGTCGTCGGCATGCGGTTGCAGGGATTCGACGATGGCGGTGAGCGGGATGATGAAGACATCGCCGTCGAGGCCGACCGACATGCCGTCCAGGATGGCCAGGGTGAGCGGCAGGCGGATGCTGATGCGGGTGCCGTGCCCGGGCGAGGATTCCAGCTCGACGCGGCCGCCCAGACCCTCGATGTTCTTCTTCACCACGTCCATGCCGACGCCGCGGCCGGAGACATCGGTGACCACCTCGGCGGTGGAGAAGCCGGGCGCCATGATGAGCTGCCAGACTTCCGAGTCGGCCATGCCGTCGTGGACGTTCATGCCTTTTTCTTTCGCCTTGGCCAGGATGCGTTCGCGGTTCAGGCCGGCACCGTCGTCGATCACCTCGATGACGATGTTGCCGCCCTGGTGCGACGCCTTCAGGGTGATGGCGCCGCGCGGCGACTTGCCGGTGGCGACCCGTTTCTCCGGGGTCTCCAGGCCGTGGTCCAGGCTGTTGCGGATCAGGTGGGTGAGCGGGTCGGTGATCTTCTCGATCAGGCTCTTGTCCAGCTCGGTGTTCTCGCCCACGGTCTTGAGGTCGACCTGCTTGTTCAGCTTGCCGGCCAGGTCGCGCACCACGCGCGGGAAGCGCGAGAACACCATGGACATGGGCAGCATGCGGATCGACATCACCGATTCCTGGAGGTCGCGCGTGTTGCGCGCCAGGAGGTCGATGCCGGAAATCAGTTTCTCGGCCTGGATCGGGTCGAGATAGCCGGCGGCGTCGGCGATCATGGCCTGGGTGATGACCAGTTCGCCGACCAGGTTGATCAGCTGGTCGACCTTTTCCACCGCGACCCGGATGCTGGAGGTCTCGGCGGCGGCCGAAGTGACCGACTTGTCGGTATCGCGGCGGCCGGCCTTGGCCGTCTCCACGCTGGGCGCGTCGCTGGCGCGGCGACCGTAGGGCGGTGGCGCCGCACCGGCCGCGGCGATGGCGGCCGGTGCGATATTCCGGCTGCCGGGCGCGTCCGGGAACAGGCCCATGCCGTCCGGGGCGTCGATGAACAGGCCGAAGCCGCCGTCCTCGATGGCGGCCGGGGCGTCGCCCGGCTTGACCGGGGTGTCGTGGCTGAATTCCGGTTTGCCGGGGGCATCGTCGAACAGGCCGAAGGAGTCGTCCCGTGTCTCGGCCGGGGCGCCGGGCGCGGCATCGAAGAAGCCGAAACCCGCGTCGCCGGTGTCGGCTGGGTTGTCGGCTGCCGGCCCGCCGGGGGCGTCGTCGAACAGGCCGAAGGAGTCGTCCACGGGTTCGGCCGGGATGCCGGGGGCGTCGTCGAAGAAGCCGAAGCCATCGTCCGCCGCGGCCGCCTGGCCGGCCGGCTCGACGGCGATGCTGTCGGTATCGGTATAGAAGGACAGGATATCCAGGAGTTCGTCATCGGCCAGGGTGGTGGTGACACGGGCGTGGAACAGCGGCGAGTTCGCGTCCGGGCGGGCCAGGATGTCGCAGGCGACGGTTTCGCAGAAGCCGTCGATTAGGTTGCCGACCGCGCCCGCGTCGGCGGCGACTTCGGGGGGCAGGGCGAGCCGGATCTCCAGTTCGCGGGCCGGATGCGTTTTCGCTGCCGCCGGTGCGGGTGCCTCGGTGGCGACAGCCCTGGCGGCGGTCTGGCCGCCCGCCGCCAGGGCATCCAGGGTCGCGCAGACGGCGCGGATCGCCTCCGGATCGGCCTCGGGGCCGCCCTGGTGGTGTTCGAGCTGGGAACGCAGGACATCGCCGGCGGCCAGGAAGGCGTCGATCATCTCCGGGCGCAGGGCCAGTTCTTCCTTGCGCAGCTTGTCGAGCAGGGTTTCCAGGACATGGGTCACCGAGGTCATGTCGGTGAAGCCGAAGGTGCCGCTGCCGCCCTTGATCGAGTGGGCGGCCCGGAAGATGGCGTTGAGGTCCTCCAGGGACGGCGCCTCGACGTCCAGGTTGAGCAGGAGGTTTTCCATGTTGGCCAGGTGCTCTCCGGCTTCATCGAAAAACACCTGGTAGAACTGGCTCATGTCGACGGTCATGGCGACTCCGGCGGGTACGGAAACATCGGCGCGGGCAGTCCCGCGCCGGGATATCGGTCTTAGCCGATGACTTTCTTGACGACGTCGAGGAGTTTTTGCGGGTCGAAGGGTTTGACCAGCCAACCCGTGGCACCGGCGGCCTTGCCGGCCGACTTCATGGCGTCGGACGACTCGGTGGTCAGCATCAGGATCGGCGTGCTGCGGTATTGCGGCAGGGTGCGCAGGGTCTTGATCAGGGTGATGCCGTCCATTTTCGGCATGTTCTGGTCGGTCAGCACCAGGTCGGCGCCGCGGCTCTTGGCCTTGGCGAGGCCGTCTTCGCCGTCGACGGCTTCCATGACTTCGTAGCCGGCGCTTTTCAGGGTGAAGGCCACCATCTGGCGAATGGAGGCGGAGTCGTCAACGGTCAGTACGAGTTTTGCCATTTCTTTCCCTCAATTAGAACAGTTCGATGTCGCCTGAATCCATGTTTTCCTGTTTGACAGGCGAGCTGCGTTGCGTTGCCGTGTTGACCGTTTCGCGGATGCGCTGGTGTGCGGCCGGCAGGCCGGTGGCAATGTGGTCGATATCATGCACCGCCAAATCCAGGCTGGAAATGATTTCCCTCATGGTGCCCAGATGCAGGATGGTCTGGCCGACCAACTGGGTGGTGAGATCCTGGAACTGCAGGGCCTGGACGGCCGAGCCGACCTCGTTGCGGACCTGCCCGGCGAGGCTGTCGATATCCTGGACCGCCCGTGCCATCTGCCGGTTCATCTCTTCCAGGCGGGCCATGGTGTCTTGCAGGCGGCTCTTCGACTGCAGGGCGAAGTTCATGTCCATGGACGCGACCGACAGGATGGCGTCATGGGCATCGTTCATGGAGGCGTAGACCTGGTCCATGTGGTTGCGGATCACGCTGCTGAAGTGGTTGGTACGCATGGACAGGTTGCGCACCTCGTCGGCCACCACGGCGAAGCCGCGTCCGGCCTCGCCGGCGCGTGCGGCCTCGATGGCGGCGTTCAGCGCCAGCAGGTTGGTCTGCTTGGAAATCGACTCGATCTCGCCCAGGATGCCGAGCACGGCGTTGACCTGGTCGTTGATGGTCTCCATCGACTCGACCAGGCCCATGGCGATCTTGCTGGTCGATACCGTGCTGTCGACGAAGGAGTCCAGGGTCTTGGAAGTGTCCAGGATGAATTCTGAGAAGTGCAGGCTACCGTCCGAATCGCCGCCGCTGCCGGCCAGGGTGTTGGCGACGCCGAGGGCGGCGTCACGCTGGGCCTCGACATGGCCATAGACGTTGTTGAAGCTGGATAGCAGGGTGTCGGAGGCGTTCCGGATCAGGTCCAAGGTGCGGCCGAGTTCTTCCTGGCCGCCCAGGCATTCGGCCTCGGTGGCGGCCATGAGGTCGTCGGCGAGTTCCTTGAGTTCGGTTGCGGGAACACAGGTCGCCTGCTTGGCGGGCGACTCGGTGGCGGCGTCGCCCTGCCGACCGATAAAAAGCCAGACCACGATCGCCGCGGCGATCACTGCGGCCACCCGTGCCCAGGCGGGCGCGAACCAGACGATAACGGCCACGACAAGCGCCACCCCGGTGATCAGCGCGGCATGTTTTCCGGACGTCAAACGTATTCCCCTACGTTGTTTGCAGATACCAAGTGGGCATTATTACGGTAACTGGCCGGCAAACTTTAGTCTGTTCGTGCACCCGGTAACCGCCGGGCAGGGGTTCCTGCGGGGCTCAGAGGTCGGCGAGCAACTTTTGCAGTTCGCCGTTCTGGTACATCTCGCGCATGATGTCGGCGCCGCCGACCAACTGGCCTTTTATATAGAGCTGGGGAAAGGTGGGCCAGTTGCCGTAGACCTTCACGCCTTCGCGGATATCGGCATCGAGCAGGACATTGATGGCGTGGAAATCGGTGACGCCGCAGGCCTTGAGGACTTGCGCCGCGGTCGCCGAGAAGCCGCACTGGGGAAACTGCGGCGTGCCCTTCATGAAGAGGACGACGGGGTGGCTGGTGACTTCTTGATGGATCTGTTCCTGGATGGTCATGGTTCGCTTTCCGTGAATACTAAACAAAAATGATCGGGTATTTTACAGCGATGTTGATTTGGGTCAAAAGTGAATTAAAACGGCAAAACCCATATTGACAGTCAGGGTTAATATTCATACATTCCGGTCTGAAATGTGTGTAAGCGGCGGCCACGGCCTCGTGGCGGCGGATGCGCGTTTCATGTCGTATCCTGTCTTGGTGCTCGAGCCATCTGGCGTCAAGGCAGGGATTGTTGGTCGCGCGCCCGCATCGGCGCGGCTGACATCCTCCTCCTCTCTTCGCCCCGGTCCTTATCCGGGGTTTTTTTTGCCTGCCCGGCGCTAGAATCGGGCCATGTCAGCCACCTTCGACGTCGCCGCCAGCCGGTTCCTGAACGAGCAGGGGCATCGCCTGCCCGATCTGTCTGGCGTCACCGTCCTGGTGCCGCACCATCATGTCGTGCCCGGCTTCCTCGCCGCCCTGCGCGGGCGGGTCGGCGTTGCGGTCTTCCTGCCGCCGCGTCTGATGACTTTGCCGGCCCTGGCGGCGACCATGGCGGCAGGCATCGACGCCCAGACCGACAGCCAGCGTCTGGCCGCGCTGTACGGTTTCCTGACCGGGGTGGCCTGGCTGGACGAAGCGGCATGCTGGCCCCTGGCCCGGGTCGTCCTCGACCTGCTCGACGAAATGGACGACGCCAGGCTGGCGCCGCCGGCGCACTACCGCGATTTCGCCGGCCAGATCGAGGCGGCGACCCGGCGTGGCCTGGCCGCTCCGCTGGAACGCGAAGCCAAGCTGGTGTTCGAGCTCTGGCGAGCCTTCCACCAGGCCGGGCCGGGCGGCCGGGGCGCCTACGCCCTCGGCCTGGCGCGCTGGCTGGAGCAGGCCGGCGGGCCGATGTACAGCCTGGGGCTGACCGGCTTGAGCAGGCTGGAGCAGCATTTCCTGGCCGCCTGCCGGGAACGGTGCGGCCTGGTCGACCTGCCGGTGGCGGAACCCCACCCGGACCGCCGCGCCCTGCTCGACGCGGTCTGGCGCGCCGGTCCCGAGGCGGACGATCTGCGCGCGCGCGCCCTGGCCTGGGCTGCAGCCATGCCGGCCAGTCCGCTCGCCCTGGAACTGCTCGGCGCTCCCGACCTGGAAACCGAGGCGGTCGCCGTGGCCGCCAGGATCAAAACCTGGCTGGCCGAGGGGCGCCGCGCCATCGCCGTCGTCGCCCTGGACCGGCTGGCTGCCCGGCGCCTGCGCGCGGTGCTGGAACGCGACCGGATCCTGATCCAGGACGAAACCGGCTGGACCTTCTCGACCGCCACCGTCAGCCATGTCCTGGACCGCTGGCTCGCCCTCCTGCAGGACGGCTTCTACCATCGCGACCTGTTCGATTTCCTGAAATCGCCCTTCCTGTTCGCCGACCGGCCGCTTGCCGCCCGTCTCGAAGCGGTCGCCGAGCTGGAACGGCTGACTGCCCGGCGCAACGTGGTGGCCGGGCTGGAACGTTTCCAGGCCCTGGCCGAGGCGGAGTTGCCGGCGGTCCTGCCGCTGCTGGAGCGCCTGGCCGCGGCCGCGCGCCATTACCGCAAGGGCCGGCGCAGCCTGGCCGGCTGGCTGGAGACCTTGTTCCAGGTTCTCGACGAACTTGGCGCCACGACGGCCTTCGAGGCCGACCCGGCCGGCCGCCAACTGCTCGACCTGCTGCACCGCCTGGCCGGTGAACTGGCTGCCGCCGAGACGCCGCACACCCTGGCGCGCTGGCGTGCCTGGCTCAATCTGCAACTGGATCGCGCCACCTTCGTCGCCGACGCGATCGAGAGCCCGATCCGGCTGACCCACCTGGCGGCGGCCAGGTTGCGCGACTTCGATGCCGTGGCCGTGCTGGGCGCCGACGCCGGCCACTTGCCGGCTCCCGGCGGCGACGGCCTGTTCGCCGATGCCGTGCGCGTGCAACTCGGCTTGCCCGGCCAGGGCCAGCGCCACGCCGAGACCCTGGCCGACCTGATCGACGTGCTCGGCCGATCCGGCGCCGCGCTGGTCACCTGGCAGGTCCGCCACGGCGCCGAGCCCAACCCGCGCAGCCCCTGGCTGGACCGGCTGGCGGCCTTCCATGGCCTGGCCTATGGCGACGATCTGGTGCGCAACGTGGCGTCACCCTTGCCGGATTTCCCCGAACAGGCCGTGTCGGCCGCTGCGCCCAGCCTGGCCGAACTGCCGAATCGCCTGTCGGCGAGTGCCTGGCAGACCCTGGTGAACTGCCCCTATCGCTGGTTCGCCCGTTACGGCCTCGGCCTGGGCGAGCAGGACGAGGTCGCCGAGACCATGGAGAAGGCCGATTACGGCGAGCGCGTGCATGACATCCTCAAGCGCTTCCATGGCGCCCATCCGGAGTTGTCGGCACAGCCGCGCGAGGCGCTGCTGGCCGATCTTATGGAAATCACCCGGACGGTATTCCGGGCCTGGGAACAGGGCGATTACCTGGCCATGGCCTGGCGCCTGCGCTGGCAGCGGCACGCCCCGGCCTACCTGGACTGGGCGCTGGCTCGCGAGGCGGCGGGGGTGCGCTGGCAGGCCGCGGAAGCGGTACGGGAATGCGCTCTGGCCCTGCCGGACGGTCGCGCCGTCACCCTGTACGGACGCCTGGACCGGATCGACCTCGGCCCGGACGGTGCCGAGGTGCTCGACTACAAGACCCAGACCCGGACGTTGTTGCGGAGCCGCCTGAAGGCGCCGGGCGAGGACGTCCAATTGCCTTTCTATGGCCTCCTCACCGGCGCGGTGCGGGCCGGCCTGGTGGCCCTGGACGACGACAAGGTCGATGTGGTGGAAATGCAACGGCCGCTGCCCGAGGCGGCGGCCGAAGAGCGCGAACGCCTGCTTGCGACCCTGGTGGCGCTCGCCGACGGCGCCCCGTTGCCCGCCCATGGCGCGCCGGAGACCTGCCGCCGGTGCGAAATGCGCGGTTTGTGCCGGCGCGAGTGATCCTGCTCAATGACAGGGTGGATGGGAAAGACAATAATTCGGCCTCCTTTATGGAGGAGACAATAAATGAAGATAGAAACCCTGGCCGTCCACGCCGGCTATTCGCCCGAGCCCACCACCAAGTCGGTGGCGGTGCCCATCTACCAGACCACGTCCTACGCCTTCGACAGCACCCAGCACGGCGCCGACCTGTTCGACCTCAAGGTCCAGGGCAACATCTACACCCGGATCATGAACCCGACCACGGACGTGCTGGAGAAGCGCGTCGCGGCCATGGAAGGCGGCATCGGCGCCCTCGCCCTGGCCTCCGGCATGTCGGCGATCACCTACGCCATCATGACGATCGCCGAGGCGGGCGACAACATCGTCACCAGCGGCACCCTGTACGGCGGCACCTACAACCTGTTCGCCCACACCCTGCCCCAGTACGGCATCCAGGCGCGCTTCGCCGACCACCGCGACCCGGCCAGCTTCGAGGCGCTGATCGACGACCGCAC
>JAAXVP010000398.1 GCA_013335435.1 Thiobacillus sp.
CGGCGAGAACCCGGAACCGAGTTTCAAATCGAGCAGACTCTCGATCCGGTCGAGATACAGGGCGCGCAGGCCGTACCGCCGTTCACCCGCCCAAAACAGAAGCCGGGACCGGGCCCCGTCGTGCCACGGCGGGATCCGATCGTCGGCAAACGCAAACGGCATCGGAAATACGTCCGGGCCGTAGTCAACCCCGGCCAGCATTTCCCGTTTGCCCCCGAAGCCGGGACAGCGTTCTGCGACAAAGCCGGCGGCCTGGAGCCCGCGTCGTACATCACCGTTGGCCGACCAGGTTGCGATGCTGGCGCCGGGAGCGACCAGGCGGGCGAGCTGGGCGAAAAGGGTGGCCGACCAGAGTTCCGGGTTGCAGGCCGGCGCAAAGCCGTCCAGGTAGAAGGCGTTAACGCGGGCGTCGAGTTGCGGAAGAGCATCGAGGGCGTCGCCGAAGATCAGGGTCAGGGTGACGCGGCCGCCGTCCAGATGAATGCGGTGGATGCCCGCGGTCAGGGCGGGCCAGTGACGGCGCAACGCTTCGGCCTGCGAGGCGAGTTCGGGCCAGCTGGCATGAAGTTGAGCCAGGTCTTCAGTGCGGAAGGGGTGCTTTTCGACGGAGATGAAGTGCAGATGGGCGCAGCGGGACGGATCGTCCTGCCACGCCGCCCAGGTGGTGAGAAAGTTCAGGCCGAGGCCAAAGCCGGTTTCGAGAATGGTGAAGCGCGCCTGTCCCTGCCAGCGCAGCGGCAGCCCGTTGCCGGCCAGAAAGACGTGCCGCGACTGGCCAAGGCCGCCGTCGGCAGTGTGATAAACGTCGTCGAAGAGCGTGGAGTAGGGGATGCCTTCGTCGGTGCGGGAAAACTGCGTGGGGATGATCTGGGTCGACATGGATGCGGACGCTGGATGAATTTTGCCCAAGGATACTGCGGGATTCGTCATGCGCTCGGCCTTTGCTTGCCGGGCCACGCCGGTTGGGAGTGGCGAGGTAGAATTGCTGCCTCGCTCATTGACCGCCAGTAGACACTCATGCGCACCGAACAAGGTCCCCTCATCCGCCGCGATGCCTACCAACCCTTGGCCTTTGGCGTCGAAACCGTCGACCTCGACTTTATCCTCGACCCCCAGGCCACCCAGGTCACCAACCGCATGCGCTGTGTGCGCAATCCGGACGCCGCGGCCGGGCCGATCGTGCTGTTCGGCGAGGGATTGGTGCTCGTCTCCGTAACCCTCGACGGTGCCGCCCCGACGGCGGGCCAGGTGCGTGAGACCGGCTCCGGCCTGGAGATCGATGTGGACGCCGACGAGGTGCTCGTCGAAGTCGTCACCCGCATCAATCCGTCGGCCAACCTGACGCTCTCCGGCTTGTACCAGTCGCGCGGCGGCTATTTTACCCAGAGCGAGGCCGAGGGTTTCCGCAGCATCACCTACTTCCCCGACCGTCCCGACGTGATGGCCCGCTACACCGTGCGCCTGGAGGCGGATGCCGCCACCTGTCCGGTGCTGCTCTCCAACGGCAACCTGCTGGAAACCGGCGCACTGCCCAATGGCCGGCACTTTGCCCGCTGGGAGGATCCGTTCCTCAAGCCGTCCTACCTCTTTGCGCTGGTGGCGGCTGACCTGAAGGCGCTGGAGCGCAAGGTCGACACCATGTCGGGCCGCGAAGTGCTGCTGCAGGTGTGGGTGGAAGAGCGCGACCTCGACCGTACTGCCCACGCCATGGATTCGCTGGTGCACTCCCTGCGCTGGGACGAGGACGTGTTTGGCCTGGAGCTGGACCTCGACCGTTTCATGATCGTCGCCGTGTCGGACTTCAACATGGGCGCGATGGAGAACAAGGGCCTCAACATTTTCAACACCAAGTACGTGCTGGCCAACCCGGACACCGGCACCGACCTGGATTTTGAAAACGTCGAAAGTGTGGTGGCCCACGAATACTTCCACAACTGGACCGGCAACCGCGTCACCTGCCGCGACTGGTTCCAGCTGACCCTCAAGGAAGGCCTCACGGTCTTCCGCGACCAGCAGTTCACCGCCGACATGATGGCGCGGGCTTCCGATTCCCCCGCCGCCGCCGAGTCGGCCCGTGCAGTCACCCGCATCGCCAACGTGCGCGGCCTGCGCAGCGGTCAGTTCCCCGAAGATGCCGGCCCCATGGCCCATCCGATCCGCCCGGACGCCTACCAGGAGATCAACAACTTCTACACCGCCACGGTGTATCAGAAGGGCGCCGAAGTCATTCGCATGATCCACACCCTGCTGGGGCGGGAGGGTTTCCGCAACGGCATGGACTTGTATTTCTCGTATCACGACGGCCAGGCCGTAACCTGCGACGATTTCGTCGGCTGCATGGCCGAGGCCAACGGGGCCGATCTCGATCTGTTCATGCGCTGGTACAGCCAGGCCGGCACGCCGCACCTGAAGGCCGAAGGCGTGTACGACGCGGCCAGCCGTACTTACGCCCTGACCCTCACCCAGCACACCGCACCCACAGCCGGCCAGGCCGACAAGCTGCCGCTGCACATTCCGGTGGCCATCGGCCTGATCGGCCCGGACGGCGCCGACTTGCCGCTTCAGCTGGAAGGCGAAGTCCGCGACGGCAACACCACCCGCGTGCTCCAGCTGCGCAGCGAGAGCCAGACCTGGCGCTTCGCCGGCATTGATGCCGAGCCGGTTCCCTCGGTGCTGCGTGGTTTCTCGGCGCCGGTGATTCTCGACATCGTCGAGGACGACGCTCGCCTGGCCTTCCGCATGGCCCACGACAGCGATCCCTTCAACC
>JAAXVP010000399.1 GCA_013335435.1 Thiobacillus sp.
ATGAACCTTCTTCCCGCCATGTCCCTTCCCCCACCCCTGCCCTCCCCCGCTTGCGGGAGAGGGGGACGCGGTAACGCTCCGCGTTGTTATTTGTTCGACGAGGAGGCCAAGTGAGCGCCAACCTGCAATTGACTGCCGATGGCCGTCTGCGTCACCTGCTGACGCTGGAAGGCCTGCCGGCGCGTATCCTGACCCAGATCCTCGACACCGCCGAGTCCTTCGTCTCGGTCGGCGAGCGCGAGGTGAAGAAGGTGCCGCTCCTGCGCGGCAAGGCGGTGTTCAACCTGTTCTTCGAGAACTCGACGCGCACCCGCACCACCTTCGAGATCGCCGCCAAGCGCCTGTCGGCGGACGTGATCAACCTCAACATCTCGACCTCGGCGACCAACAAGGGCGAGACCCTGCTCGACACGGTGGCCAACCTGTCGGCGATGCAGGCCGACATGTTCGTGGTGCGCCACGCCTCCAGCGGCGCTCCCCACCTGATCGCCCGCCATGTCGCGCCGCACATCTCGGTGGTCAACGCCGGCGACGGCCGCTGCGCCCACCCGACCCAGGGCCTGCTCGACATGTTCACCATCCGCCATTACAAAGGCGGCTTCCACAACCTGCGCGTGGCCATCGTCGGCGATGTCCTGCACTCGCGCGTGGCGCGTTCGCAGATCCACGCCCTGACCACCCTGGGCTGCCCGGAGGTGCGCGTGGTGGCGCCGCGCACGCTGCTGCCGCGCGACGTCGACAGCATGGGGGCGCATGTCCACTACAAGATGGCCACCGGCATCAAGGACGCCGACGTGATCATCATGCTGCGCCTGCAGAACGAGCGCATGCAGGGTGCCCTGCTGCCGTCTGCCGGCGAGTATTTCAAGCACTGGGGCCTGACCGAGGACAAGCTCAAGCTGGCCCGGCCGGACGCCATCGTCATGCACCCCGGGCCGATGAACCGGGGCGTCGAGATCGATTCCGGGGTGGCCGACGGCAAGCATTCGGTGATCCTGCCCCAGGTGACCTTCGGCATTGCGGTGCGGATGGCGGTAATGAGCATGGTGGCGGGGAGCAACGCATGAAGATCAAGATTTCGAACGGCCGGGTCATCGATCCCGCCAGCGGCCTCGACGCCGTCCAGGACATCTACATTACCGCCGGCCGCATCGTCGGCCTGGGCGCGGCGCCGGCCGATTTTCACGCCAATGCCGAGATCGACGCCAAGGGCCTGGTGGTTTGTCCGGGCCTGGTCGACCTCTCGGTGCGCCTGCGCGAGCCGGGACTGGAATACATGGCCACCCTGGAATCCGAGATGCACGCCGCCGCCGTCGGCGGCGTCACCTCGCTGGCCTGTCCGCCCGACACCGACCCGCCCCTGGACGAACCCGGCCTGGTCGAGATGCTCAAGTTCCGCGCCAAGAACAGCCCGGGTCCGCGCGTCTATCCGATCGGCGCCCTGACCTGGAAGCTCAAGGGCGAGCGCCTGACCGAGATGGCCGAACTGCACGAGGCCGGCTGCATGGCCTTCAGCCAGGCCGACGCGGCCATCGTCGACACCACGGTCCTGCTGCGGGCGATGGAATACGCCTACACCTTCGGCTTCCCGCTCTGGCTGCGGCCGCAGGACTACTACCTGGCGCGCGACGGCGTGGTCCACGACGGCGTCGTCTCGGCCCGCTACGGCCTGCCGTCCATCCCGGTGCCGGCCGAGACCGTGGCCTTGCAGACCATCCTGCTCCTGGTGCGCGAGACCAAGGCGCGCGTCCACCTCGCCCGCCTGTCCAGCCGGGCCGGCGTCGAGATGATGCGCAAGGCCAAGGCCGACGGCCTGCCGGTGACCTGCGACGTCGGCATCCACCACGTCCACCTGTCCGAACTGGATACCGCCGATTTCGACTCCAACAGCCACATGGTGCCGCCCCTGCGCAGCCAGCGCGACCGCGACGCCCTGCGCGCGGCCCTGCTCGACGGCACCATCGACTGCATCTGTTCCGACCATGCCCCGGTCGACGCCAACGCCAAGGAAAAGCCGTTCCAGGAATCCGAGGCCGGTGCCACCGGCGTCGAGCTGCTCCTGCCGCTGACCCTGAAGTGGGCCACCGAGGCCGGACTGTCGCTGACCGAGGCGCTCGACCGCATCACCCGCAAGCCGGCCGCCATCCTGGGCGTTGAGGCCGGTCAGATCGCGACCGGCAAGCCGGCCGACCTGTGCATCTTCGATCCCGATATGCCCTGGACGGTGAGCGGCAAGACCCTGGCTAGCCTGGGCAAGAACAGCCCCTTCCTGGGCAGGGAGTTGCTGGGCCGGGTGCGCTACACCGTCATCGACGGCCACATCGACTACAAGGCCGGCCACGGCTGATTCGAGGGGCTCGCCATGCGATTCGGCCAGGGCCGTGAGAGCAGCAACGTCGAGGACCGCCGGGGCGGCGGGTCGATCGGCGGTCGCAGCATCGGCATCGGGACCATCGTCATCGCCCTGGTCGCCATGTATTTCGGCGTCGACCCCGGCGTCGTGCTGAATGGCCTGGCGCCGCCGCAGGCCGTCGAGCAGTCGGCACCGCCGCCACCGGCCGACGACGAAATGGCGCGCTTCGTGTCGATGGTCCTGGCCGATACCGAGGACACCTGGCAGGCCCTGTTCCAGAAGTCCGGCAAGGTCTACCAGGATCCCGGCCTGGTGCTCTATACCGGCTCGACGCCGACGGCCTGCGGCACCGGCCAGGCCGCCATGGGGCCGTTCTATTGTCCGGGCGACCATAAGGTCTATATCGAC
>JAAXVP010000400.1 GCA_013335435.1 Thiobacillus sp.
CTGAAGAACAGGGCGCAGGGCATGACGCCGTTGGCGAAGCCGGCGGCCAGGTAGCCCGGTCCGGTCCGGGCGGCGCAGCCGGCGCAACGGTCCGGCAGAACCGGTCGTGCCATGACGGTGCGGGCGCCGACCCAGACCAGCAGGAAACCGGCGCCGATGTAGAGCAGGCCCTGGCCACGCCCGAACAGGCCGGTCAGGACCAGTGCGCCGCCGAGGGAGGCCGCCAGGGTGGCCAGGCCGACATAGGCCAGGATGCGGCCAACCTGGTAGGCGACATGGCCGCGCCAGCCGGCCCGGCCGGCCAGGAAGGCGGCGCCGACCAGGCCGCCGCACATGCCCAGGCAGTGGCCGGCGCCGAGCAGGCCGGCCAGGAGGGCGAGGTAGAGTTCAGCCACCGCCTTCCCCCAGCAGTTCCAGGGCGCGCGCCTCGAACAACTCGGCCGAGGCCGCGCCCAGTATCTTGCCGCGCAGGCGGCCGTCGCGGCCGACCAGCCAGGTCACCGGCAGGCTGGTGACGCCGTAGGCGCGCGCCACCGTGCCCTCCGGGTCGAGGGCGACGCCGTAGCCGATGCCGAGCGGGGCCAGGAAGCGCGCCACGGTGTCGCGGTCCTGGGCCACGTTGACCGCCAGCACGGCCAGGCCGCGCCCTTCCAGGCGGCGCCGGAGCGGGTCGATCTCGGCCATCTCCTTGCGGCAGTACGGGCACCAGTCGGCCCAGAAGCGCAGCATCACCACCCGGCCGCGGTAGTCCTCCGGGAAATTCACCCGGCCGCCGGCGAAGAGTTCGCGCGCGAAGGCCGGCGCCGGTTCGCCCGCCTTCAGCGCCACGGCGCGCTCCTCGCCGCAGCCGGCCAGGGCGGAGGCAAGACCCAGGGCAAACAGCATTCGGGCGATGGCCACCGGCAACCGTGGCCTTTTCGCCATACCCGCGCAGGCGGATATCCAGTTGTTTGACTCGACTGGGTTCCCGCCTGCGCGGGAACGACGGAATCGAAGAATCGGCATTTCCCTCAATCCCCCAGCAGGGTCAGGTTGGAGCCCAGGATGTAGCCCAGGGCGGCCGCAGCGAAGGCGGCGAAGGCGAACATGGACAGCCCGGCCAGGCGACGGGCCAGGCGCGGCGCCTGCTCGGCCAGGCTGGCGCGGCCGGCGCAGGCCGCGCTCACCCCGGCGCCCAGGCCGGTGGCGGCGGCCAGGAACAGGGGCGGATACAGGATCCAGCCGGCATGGCCGTGCTCGGCCTGCAACAGGCAGAACGGGCAATGGTGGTTGGGCGATTCGTAGACGTAGGGGGCGATGTAGGCGACCAGGGCGACCAGGGCGACGGCGAAGGCGGCCAGGGCCAGGCCGCCGTACAACCGGCCGCCCCGGCCGGAGCGCAGGAAGCGCCAGCCGGCGGCCAGGGTTACGAGCAGCAGCCCGGCCGACAGCATCATGGCGGGCGGGGCCGGCAAGGCCGCCAGGTCCGCCGCCGCGCCGGTCGCCGCCGGCCCGAACAGGCTGCCGCAGCAGGAGGTGATGACGGCCGGCTCGAGGCCGAGGAAATAGGCCCAGAGGAGTCCGGCCTCGACCAGGGCGGCCGGGGCGAGGACCAGGAGCAGGGCGTACTTGCGCCGAGTCAGGGGGTAATCCCAGCCCAACCCGTCGAGATGGTTGAGGACCAGCCAGGCGCTGGCCAGGAAGAACACCGCCAGCTTGGCGTACAAGGCCGGCATGCCGAAGGCGTTGACCTTGAGGCTGCCGACCGCGCACATGGCGCCGGTGAACATCGGTGCCAGGCGGTCGGCGGTGTGCACGAACAACGGCAGCGAGGGCAGTTCCACCAGCAGGACCAGCATGACCAGGGTGGACACCAGCCAGGTGCCCTTCTCCAGGCCGATCTGGCCGTCGGCGCCGCTGGCCGGGTTCCAACGGCGCAGCAGGCGCAGGCCGAACAGGGCGCAGCCGGCCAGCAACAGGGCGTCGACGCCGGCGGCCAGGAGCAGGGCCAGGATGGCCGGGCTGAAGATCATGCCGGCACCCGGCCGTCGCGCACCGCCACCAGCCGGTCGACCAGTCCGGATTCGGTCACCAGGGGGTCGTGGCTGGACAGGATCAGGCTGCGCCCGCTGCCGCGCAGGTTGGCCAGGACGTCGAGGATCTGGCGCGACAACTGGCTGTCCAGGTGCGCGGTCGGCTCGTCGGCGATGAGCACGCGCGGGTCGTTGATCAGGGCGCGGGCGATGGCGGCGCGCTGCGCCTCGCCGCCCGAGAGCTTTTCCACCGGGGTGCCGGCGCGGCCGGCCAGGCCGAGGTCGACCAGCAGTTCCAGGGCGCGCCGGCGCACCTCGCGGTAAGGCCGGCCGGTCGGCGCCGCCGGCAGCATGACGTTGTCGAGCACGGTGAGACCGCGGATCAGGTGGAAATGCTGGAACACGAAACCGAAGGTGGTCCGGCGCAACTCGGTCAAGAAGCGTTCCGGCAGGGCCGAGATGTCGCGCCCGTCCAGGCGCACCCGACCCGCGGTCGGCCGGGTCAGGCCGCCGATCAGGCTCAGCAAGGTGGTTTTTCCGGAACCGCTCGGACCGCTCAGGACGGTGACGCCGCCGTCCTCGATGACCAGGTCGACCTCGCGCACGGCGACGTACTCGTTGCCCTGGCCGGCGTTGAACACCTTGCTGACGGCGACGAGTTCGATCATCTCGGCCACCGGACGGATAGGGAATGGACAGGTTGCTCCCTCATCCCCAACCCTTCCCCCGGTGGGGGAAGGGAG
>JAAXVP010000115.1 GCA_013335435.1 Thiobacillus sp.
CCAGGGTGGTGAGCATGTACATCGCGCCCTCGTAGCCCATGGTGGTCATGCGGTGCAGGTGGTGCCGGTCGAAGATCGGGAAGCCCAGGCGGATCAGGGGAACCTCGAACTCCTTGCCCTTATGCAGGGTGTCGCGCTGGATGTACTTGCCGTAGCTGTTGCCGATCAGGAAATCGGGCTTGTCGGTGAAGCACAGGCTGCGCAGGTGCCAGAGGTCGTAACCGGCGTAGACCTTGGAGTTGACGCCGTAGGGCGAGGCCTCCAGGACCTTCTTCATGGCCTTTTCCCAACGCTTGGAGCCGTTGTTGGACAGGATGTGCAGCGGCTCGGCGCCCAGCTCCATGAGGAACTTGGTCATGCCCATGACGAAGTCGGGATCACCGTAGAGGGCGAACTTCTTGCCGTGCAGCCAGGTGTGGCTGTCGGTCATCATGTCGACCAGGCGGCCGCGTTCCTTGACCAGGGACTCGGGGATGGGCTGGCCGCTGACTTCGGATACCTTCATCAGCCATTCGTCCGTCCATTCCAGGCCCATGGGGATGTTGAGCTTGGGCACGTCCTGGTTCCAGGTGCCTTCGACGTACTTCTTGGTCTTGTCGAGCTGGATCGGCTGGAGCAGGAAGGTGGTCTTGGCGTTCGGGGCGTCCTTGACCTCGTCCATGCTGGTGCCGCCGGCGTACATGCGGAAGGTGCCGTCGGCCGGGGTATCGAGCACTTCGGTCGGGTCGGCGAGCAGGGTGAAGGGCACGCCCATCTCGGTCAGCATGCGCTTGATCACGCGGTAGTTGCCCAGGTAGGTCTCGAAGCCGGGCACGATGTTGATCTTGCCGTTGCTGCCGACCGCCTTGCCTTCCATGTGGTTGAGCGTGAAGTAGCGGATGATGCCCTCGAACATGTTGTCCCAGCCGGTGACGTGGCTGCCGACGAAGGACGGGGTGTGGGCGTAGGGGATCGGGAATTCCTGCTCGATGTGGCCTTCCTTCTTCGAGTTGTTGATGAAGGCGTTGAGGTCGTCACCGATGACCTCGGCCATGCAGGTGGTCGAGACGGCGATCATGTCGGGCTTGTACAGCGCCTTGGCGTTGGGCAGGCCGTCGAACATGTTCTTCTGGCCGCCGAACACCGCCGCGTCCTCGGTCATGGAGTCGGATACGCAGGCGATCGGCTCCTTGAAGTGGCGGTTGAAGTAGGTGCGGAAGTAGGCCACGCAACCTTGCGAACCGTGCACGTAGGGCAGGGTGTTCTTGAAGCCCAGGGCGCACAGCACGGCGCCGAGCGGCTGGCAGGCCTTGGCCGGGTTGATGGTCAGGGCCTCGCGCTTGAAGTTGAGTTCCTGGTATTCGGCCGAGGTGGTCCACTTGAAGACCTCGTCGATCTTGTCCTGGGGAACCTTGTCCTCGAACATCTGCTTGTTGGTCAGCGACTCCTTGTATTCCGGCTGCCGGAACAGGGGGTAGGAGGGCACGATCTTTTCAGCGACTTGCATGTTCATCTCCTAGCCCGAGCCGCCAATCCGCGGACACGGGCACTAGGTTGATCAATCGGGCGGCGACGGACGCCGCCCCTATCTTTTGCTTACGCGGCCTTGGCGACGGGCTCGGCCTCTTCCGCCGGCTTCAGCCAGGGCGGAGTCAGCTTGTTCCAGCACGGGTTGTTCAGGGTCATGTCCATGTCCCGGGCGAAGATGGCGAAGCCGTCGTAGCCGTGGTAGGGGCCGGAGTAGTCCCAGCTGTGCATCTGGCGGAACGGGATGCCCATCTTCTGGAAGATGTACTTTTCCTTGATGCCGGAGCCGACCAGGTCGGGCTTGACCCGCTTCACGAACTCCTCGAACTCGAAGCCGGTGACGTCGTCGTAGAGCAGGGTGGAGTTGCCCATTTCCTTGATCGTGCGGTCGTAGTCGTCGCCGTGGGCGAATTCGTAGCCGGTGCCGACCACTTCCATGCCCAGGTCCTCGTAGGAGCCGATCACATGCCGGGGGCGCAGGCCGCCGACGTAGAGCATGACCCGCTTGCCGGTCAGGCGCGGCTTGTACTTGGCGACCACGGCGTCGACCATGGGACGGTACTTGGCGATCACTTCCTCGCACTTCTGCTGGATCGACTCGTCGAAGAAGGCGGCGATCTTGCGCAGCGATTCCTCGATCTTGGTCGGGCCGAAGAAGTTGTATTCCATCCAGGGGATGCCGTACTTCTCTTCCATATGGCGGGAGATGTAGTTCATCGACCGGTAGCAGTGCAGCAGGTTGAGCTTGGCCTTGGGGGTGTTCTCCATCTCGGCGATGGTGCCGTCGCCGGACCACTGGGCGATCACGCGCAGACCCATCTCCTCCAGGAGGATGCGGGAGGACCAGGCGTCGCCGCCGATGTTGTAGTCGCCGATGATGGTGACGTCGTAGGGGGTGGCTTCGAAGGGCTTGGGCTCCTTCTTGGCATCCAGCACCCAGTCACGGATGGCGTCGTTGGCGATGTGGTGGCCGAGCGACTGGGAGACGCCGCGGAAACCCTCGCAACGCACCGGCACGACCGGCTTGTTGTAGGCGGCGGCGGCCTTCTTGGACACCGCCTCGATGTCGTCGCCGATCAGGCCGATCGGGCACTCGGACTGCACCGTGATGCCCTTGTTGAGCGGGAACAGGCCTTCGATCTCTTCCATGATCTTGGCCAGCTTCTTGTCGCCGCCGAAGACGATGTCCTTCTCCTGGAAGTCGGAGGTGAAGTTGATTTCGGCGAAGGTGTTCACGCCGGTGGCGCCGACGTAGTAGTTGCGGCGGCCGCCGCGGGAATACTGGCCGCAGCCGACCGGGCCGTGCGAGATGTGGATCATGTCCTTGATCGGACCCCACACCACGCCGCGGGAACCGGCGTAGGCGCAGCCGCGGATGGTCATCACGCCGGGCAGCGACTTGCGGTTGGAGGTGATGCACTTCTTGGACTGCTCGATGCTCTGGTCGTTGACGGCCAGGTGCTTGGCGCGGTCCTTCTTGGCCTTCTCGGGATAGACCTCGAGCACCTCGGCAATGAGGGCTTCGGTCTCTTCACGGGTCAGGTTAGACATTTCGATCTCCTTTCATGCCGCCACCAATCCGTGGCCGGCATGCAGCAAGGTTGATTCGGTGCACGGTGGGCCGGCCGGGCCGACCCACCCGATACAGCTCTACTCAGGCAGCGGCGGCTTCGGCAGCCAGTTCGGCGGCCGTCTTGCCGACGATGGACTCGTCTTCCTCTTCCAGGATGCCGAAGGACATCATCACTTCTTCCAACTCGTCCATGGTGATCGGGGTGGGGATCACCAGGTTCTTGTTGTGCATGACCTTCTGGGCCAGGGCGCGGTACTCGTCGGCCTGCTTGGCCTGCGGGTTGTACTCGATGACCGTCATGCGGCGGATCTCGGCGCGCTGCACCTCGTTGTCGCGCGGGATGAAGTGGATCATGTGGCTACCCAGCTTCTGGGCCAGTTCCATGATCAGCTCGTCCTCGCGGGCGGTGTTGCGGGAGTTGCAGATCAGGCCGGCCAGGCGCACGCCGCCGGAGTTGGCGTATTTCACGATGCCCTTGGCGATGTTGTTGGCCGCGTACATGGCCATCATCTCGCCGGACACCACGATGTAGATCTCCTGGGCCTTGTTCTCGCGGATGGGCATGGCGAAACCGCCGCACACCACGTCGCCGAGCACGTCGTAGAACACGAAGTCGAGGTCTTCCTCGTAGGCGCCTTCTTCCTCAAGGAAGTTGATGGCGGTGATGACGCCGCGGCCGGCACAGCCGACGCCCGGCTCCGGGCCGCCGGATTCGACGCACTTGATGCCGCCGTAGCCGACCTTGAGGACGTCTTCCAGTTCCAGGTCTTCCACCGAACCGGCCTCGGCGGCCAGGTGCATGATGGTGTTCTGGGCCTTGGCATGCAGGATCAGACGCGTCGAGTCGGCCTTGGGGTCGCAACCGACGATCATCACTTTCTTGCCGGCCTCGGCAAGGGCCGCTACCAGGTTCTGGGTGGTCGTAGACTTACCGATGCCACCTTTGCCGTAAATCGCACATTGACGCAAAGCCATCTTGATTTCTCCTCTGACACGTCACTGAAGGGATGCGAATGAAATATTCGATTCGCTCGCGCTTCCTTAGTCGCAATGGCCGTGCCAGGCCGGATGGCATGCGTAACTTATTGTATATAAGTGATTATTCGTGTGTGCTTGGGTTCGTGCGGGAGTGTTTGTCGCGACAAAACCCCGGTCATTGTCGGGGTGGCGACAAGGAATTGTCGGGGATGGGCCGTCGTGCCGGGCCGGAAACGACGAACCCCGCCGAAGGGCGGGGTTCGTCGGGGTGTCGAGGCGCGCCGGGTGCGCCTTTCCGGGCTGTTTACTTCTTGGCCAGCGCGGCCTTGGCCTCGTTCACCATGTAGTCGACGGCCGCCGTGGTGTCGGCATCCGTCAACTTGACGTTGCCACCCTTGGCCGGGCCGCCGAGGGTGCCGTTGATGGCGGCGCCGTACAGATAATCCTTGCCCTGCTTGATCAGGCCGGCCCAGGCCGGATCGGTCAGCTTCTGGGCGCCGGTCATGCCGGTGTCGTGGCAGGTGGCGCAGTTCTCGGCGTAAACAGTCTTGCCATGGGCCAGCTGGGCCGCGGTCGGTTCGACTTCCTTCTTCAGGACGGCCTCGAACTTGGCGCCGCCGGCGTTGGTCATGTAGACCATGGCGCGGGCGACTTCAAGGTCGGTCAGGTCGGGCTCGCCGCCGCGCGCGGGCATCTTGCCTTTTTGACCGGCGAAGCCCTTCAGGGCGTGGAGCAACAGGGTGTCGTAGCCTTGGGCAATACGCGGGCCCCAGGCGGCGGTGTCCTTGAACTTGGGCGAGCCGAGCGCGCCGGAGCCGTGGCAGGCGGAGCAGATGTCGGTGTAGACCTGTTCGCCGGTCATGTCGACGTGGGGCTTGTTGGGGTCGACGGCGACCGAGGTGCCGACCGACTGGATGCGCGCACGCACGGCCTTGTCGCCGGCGTCGGCGGCCTCGTCGTCGACCTGGCGGGCCTGGATGCTGACCACCAGACCGACGATCAGAATGATGGCCAGCAGGGGAGCGGCCAAGCCGCCCAGAAGGGCGAGCAGGAAGTCCTTGACCGTGGTGGGGGTCATTTCGTGGTGATCAGACATTTTCTATTATCCTTTGCAGCGGGATTGCAAAACCGGCGCATTATAGAAGTAAAACAATGTCGGCAGGAAGGCGTATATGGTATCCTTCGCGCCCTTTCCGGGGCTTGGCGGTGCTCGCTTCTGCTACCATTCCGCCAGTGTCTCCACACCACGCGCCCGTAGCTCAGCTGGATAGAGTACTGCCCTCCGAAGGCAGGGGTCGGACGTTCGAATCGTCTCGGGCGCGCCATTTTCCTGGTTGCACGTTCAATCCTGGCCGATAACCACGGCCAGGCTGAGCAGGCTGGGGTTGATCTCCAGGCCGGCGGCACGTGCGGCGCCCAGATTGATGATGAAGCGGACCCGGCCGTGCTCGCGGTATAGCTCGATCATCCCGCCGTCTTGCGCAAAGCGGCCGAATTGGGCCACCGTCAGGATGGCCTGGCCGCGCGTGGCGCGAAGGTAGTCTGGCAATTGCGGCTGCTCGGAGGCGGCGACATACAAAATGTTGCAGGTCTTGGGCAGGCGCGCCTCGCGTACCGCCAGGACAGCCAGGGGTTGTCCCTTGACCGGCCGGCCCCGGAGCCGCCAGAGGCCTTCGGCCAGATTGTCCTCGCCGGCGATGCACAGGGACAGGGACTCGACCTGTTCGTCCATGGCCTTGCCCGGCCAGCGGGTGAATTTGGCGAAGTTGTATACGAATGCCGTCTTGAGCAGGGTCTCGTCCTCGGCGCCGTCCGTGGCCAGGGCGGGTGTCATGGCGCCCGCAGCCGGCCATAGCCAGGCACACAGCAGAAGCCGGGCCGAGAATCTCGCCAACCCGGTCATCGGGAAACCTGCCGGTTGGCCGGTACCGCATGGTCCACCCCGCCGGCCGCCAATTCGATCGTCATGGTTCAGTCGAACCTGTAGCGGATTTCCGCGTAAACGTTACGCCCCGGCAAGGGCAGGTCGTCCGGGATGGCACGGTTCGTATATTCCCGCGCATCGGCATCGAGCAGGTTGCGCACCGAGGCGGCGAATTCCCAACGGTTGCCGGGCGCATAGCGCAGCGTGGTGTCGACCAGGGTATAGGCGGCCACCGCGGCACGGCTGTCGCCGGGTGGGCGTGGCCGCTCGCCCACCCAGTTGGCTTGCAGGTTCCAGTTCCATCTCGGCAGGAAGGCCCAGTCGGCACGCAGGTAGGCCTCGCGGTCGGGCACGGCATAGGTCCGGTAGCTGGAGTCGTCCAGGCTGCGCCAGGTGTAGTTGCCGGCGATCCGTAGCGCCTTCGCGGCCTGCCAGCGGACGTCGAGTTCGACGCCGCGGATGGTGTGGTCGCCGGTGTTCTGGAACTGGCCGGGCGTGCCGGCGATGGCGATGAGATCGGACTGGGCGAAGTGGAACAGGTCGACGCCCACTTGCAGGTCTTTCGTGGCGGCGTAGGTCAGCGACAGGTCCCAGGTGCGCGAACGCTCGGGCTTGAGGTCGGGATTGGGCAGCGCCAGCGAGGTCAGGGAGTAGAGTTCCTGGTAGGACGGGGCCCGGAAGGCCTGGCCGTACATCAGCTTGCCGGTGAACGTGTCGTTGCCTTGCCAGACCAGGGCCAGGCGCGGGTTCAGGGTGGCGCCGAAATCGGAGTAGTGGTCGTAGCGGGCCCCGGCGGTCAGCTCCCAGGTGTCCGACAGGGACCAGATGTCCTGGGCGAACAGGTAGCCGATCCGGCGCATCATTTCCGGTGCGAAGGCGTTCGGCGTGTCGGTGACGTCGACCGGCGTGCCGGGGGCGGTCGTGGCGCTGACGATCTGTTCGACCGAGTACAAATCCTGCCAGACGTGGCCGATGCCCAGCCGGATGGCGTGGCGGTCGAGGCCGCGATAGAGGCCGCTGGTCTCGAAGTTCAGCCGGCGTTCGGCGGCGCGCATCCGGTTGATGACGCCGTCCGGATAGAGGCCGCTGGCATCGACGTAGCCGGGCGGCCGTTCCTGGAAGCCGTTGCCGGAGGTGTAGCCGAGGCGGGCGTAGCGCAGTTCGGCGCTGAGGCCCCAATCCCGGCCGAAGCGCTCGTTGTCGTAGAGCAGGTCGAGGTTGTATCGGCTGTCGTCGGCCTGCGTCGTCGGGTCGAGCACGCCGGCCCCGGTCAGGCCGATTTCCAGGTCGCTGTGGCGCGTGTAGTCGGCATACAGGCGCCAGTTGTCACGGGCCGCGGACAGGCGGATGTCGCTGTTGCGCCAGCCGAAACCGGCATGGCCGGGCGCATAAGAGACGGCCGTGCCGTAGGTTTGGTCCCGGCTGGTCTGGCCGTCCTCGGCGATGAACGGGCGGTAGCCGTTGGTGCTCGACAGCTCCGCCGTGAGGCCGAGGTCGAAACCGTTCCAGGTGCCGCCGTGGCGCAGCCAGGCGGCACCGGTATCGTAGCTGCCCGCGCGTGCGCCGGCCTCGGTGCCTTCGATCTTGCCGGCGGTGCGGGTGATGACGTTGATCGCGCCGGCGCCGGCATCGGCGCCGTAGAGGGCGGAGCCGGGGCCGCGGATGATCTCGATCCGCTCGATCATGCTGGCGGGCAGTCCCTTCCAGAAGATGCCGAAGCCCCACATCAGGTCCTTCATGGCGGCGCCGTTCACCATCAGCAGGGTCTGGCTGGCGTTGGCGCCGCGAAAATGGATCAGCGGCCGGTTGGCGAACTGGCTGGCGCGCACGTGGATGCCCGGTACGCCTTCGAGGACCTCGGCCAGGTTGGTCGCGCCGGTGGCCTGGATATCCTCCGCCGTGATCACGCTGACCACCGCCGGCGCCTTGGCCAGGGCGTGCCGGGTGTGGGTGGAGATGGTGACCTCCTGGGCCATCAATTCGGTCAGGCTGAGGGACAGGAGCTGTGCCAGCCGGTCGTCGTTGCCGGCGTGGGCGGGCAGGGCCTGGCAAAGGGCCAGGGCGACCAGGACGGGTTTGTTCATGTCAGCGGTCCATCTTGTCCAGGGTGGCGAAGGCATGCCGCAGGCGTTCGTATTCCGCCTCCAACTCGGCCAGGCGGGCTTGCACGCCGGCCAGGTCGCCGGACCGGGCGGCCAGTTCCAGGGTCTTGCATAGGGGCGGCAGTCTGCCGGAGCCGAAGGTCGCGCTGCTGCCCTTCAGCTGGTGCAGGTTTTCGGCCAGATCCTCGGCCATGCCGTCGGCCAGGAACCGGCGGATCTTGTCGAGCAGGCCGCCCGACACCTCGAAGTACTTGTCGACGATGCGGGCGAAGGCCTCGGCGCTGACGTTGGCGCGCAGGTCCTGGACGATCTCCATGTTCAGGCAGTCGGCGGTTTCCGGCCCTCCGGTGGCGGCGTGCGCAGGTTCGGGAACCGACTCGCCGGGACGGCCGAGCCACTGCTCCAGTTGGGCCACCAGGTCGTTGCGCAGCAGGGGCTTGAGCAGGTAGCCGTCCATGCCGACGGCCAGGCAGCGTTCCCGCACGGTGGGTTGGGCATCGGCGGTGAGCGCGATGATGGGCAGGCGCGTTCCCGGCCGCTGCTCGGCTTCCCATTCGCGGATGGCGGCCGTGGCCTGGTAGCCGTCCATGCCCGGCATGTGCAAGTCCATCAGGACCAGTCCGGGGCGTTCGCGCGCGACCAGTTCCAAGGCCTGGCGGCCGTCCTCGGCATGTACCACGCGCACCCCCATGCCGGTCAGCATCTCGGCCATGACCAGTCTGTTGGTGGGATTGTCCTCGGCCAGCATGACGGTGGTCCCGGCGATGCCGCGGCTGCTCGCCTCGGGGTCGGCGGCGGCGGCGTCCGGTCGGCTGAGCAGGGCGTCGCGCAGCTGGGACAGGCGCACGGGTCGGTGCAGCAGGCGCAGGTGGTTCAGGTGCTCGGTCGCGCCGAGATCGCCCAGGCGGTGGATGGGTACCAGGACGATGGTGTTCGGGGCGTCCGCGCCGGCCAGGGCGCTGAGGTCGGCCAGGATGTCCTTGCCGCCGGCGTCGGGGTTGAACGATTCGTAGTCGATCACCCGCGGCATGTCCGCGCGACCCGACCGGGACAGCAGCTCGGCCATGCCGGCGTGCCGGATGGCGATGCCCCAGGCGCGCAATTGGCTCTCGACCGCCTCGCGCACGCCGGCATGGCCGATGCGTACGCAAACCTGCGCCGGCGCGGCGCCGGCTTCCAGTTCCAGGCCGCCGGCCAGATCCGGGCCGGCGGCCTCCAGGGGGAGGCGGAAGCGGAAGCAGGAACCGGTACCGAGCGTGCTTTCCAGCTCGATCGTGCCGCCCATCTCGTCGAGCAGGCGATGCACGATGGCCAGGCCGAGGCCGCTGCCGCCGTAGTTGCGGGTGGTGCTGCCGTCGCCCTGGTAGAAGACGTCGAAGATATGGCCCTGGGCGGCGGGCGGGATGCCGATGCCGGTGTCGCATACCTCGACCTCGAGGGTGAAGCCGCGGCTGCCGGCGAAGGTGGGCCGTGCCGTCACCCGGATCTCGCCCCGGGCGGTGAACTTCGCGGCGTTGGCGAGCAGGTTGTTGAGCACCTGGCGCAAACGGCCGGGGTCGCCCACGGCCCGGTCGGGCAGGTCCGGAGCCGGTATGCTGTAGATTTCCACCCCCTTGGCCATGGCCTGGGGGGCGATCAGGTCGAGGGCGTCGTCGAGGAGGTCGCGCAGGTCGAAGGGGATGCGCTCCAGTTCCAGACGGCCGGCCTCGATCTTGGCCAGGTCGAGGACGTCGCTGATCAGGCCGCGCAGCGTCTCCGAGGAGTTGCGGATGGTGTTCACGAACAGGCGCTGTTTCTCGTCCAGGCGGCCGCCCTGCTGGAGAAGCTGGACCATGCCGAGGATGCCGTTCAGGGGCGTGCGGATCTCATGGCTCATGTTGGCCAGGAACTGGCTTTTCGCGACGTTGGCCGCCTCGGCCTGGACCTTGGCCGTCTCCAACTGCGCGGTGCGCTGGGCCACCAGGCGCTCCAGGACGTTGTGGGAATCGGCCAGTTCGCGATCGCGGGTTTCGATCTCGGCCAGCATGGCATTG
>JAAXVP010000116.1 GCA_013335435.1 Thiobacillus sp.
CATTCCGGGCCATATCGCCTTCGCCCGCGGTTTCCTCCTTAGAGCTTTGTTCAACGTCTGCCCGCACACCTTTGTGGGTCAGTTCAAGCCGGCTCGCTCGGGGGCAGACATCGAACAAACCTAAACCTTTGCCGTCGTTTAGGGTCAATACCTCGAGCGTCAGCTGGTCTTCGCTCTGCGGTCGGTAGAGCCTGGGCCACTGAAATATCCAGACAGACAAGTCCGGGCGACTGCTTACCGACAAGCATGGCCCAATATTGATCGGCATATCGAGTGTGAGGTCTGCTTCCACCTCGAATATCACCCTTACAACCCATGAACGATGTGTGTCAATCGCTGCTCATTCGCCGAAATTGTTTCTGTGCGATCAATATGTACAGGCCGTCGGTCAAAGTTGTTCTTGTACTTCTTGTAGGTTCGAAAGTAGAAATTGCGAATGATGAACATCCCGAAGGATGTCGGTCCGAGCGGACCCGCCACTGGAATTCGGCAGCTTTCGTACTGTCCCAGTGTCATGTGCGAAGCCGGATGGAGGACATCAACTTTCTCATCTGGTGCGTAATCGAACCGAACCGGGAATCGAACCAAGCGCCTAGCAGTGATATCGCCATACAGCTCATCCTGTTCGTACAGTGCCGGTGCCTCCTCTACTGTTGGAAGGATTGGGCTCGGGAAGTATGCGAGTCGATGCTGCTCCAGCGATCGATCCGGCCGAAAGGAGTACTGAAAGAGAAGCAAACCACCATCTACCAGTTTGACATGGTAAGCGTCGTGGGAGTCCAACTCACGATAGATATCCTCGTAGGGAATGTCACGCATGGCTACCGTGGTGCCAGGCCGGCCTCCAATCTGGATGGCACCACCTTCAACAGTTCGGATCGCCGGTGTGAATTGCTTTACGGAAATGCTGGCGAGGATTAGGCGGTCAATCAGATCCGCGATTTGCTTTCGGACGCTATCAGGGCTCATTTCTTCCCCGAGTTGAGCTTGATATTCTTCAGATCAAGGATGAGCTGATCGACATCGACCTCGCCTTTCTCTACGGCCTGCAATAGCTGGTCTCGCTGCGCACGGACCGTCTTTCGCCGTCCCCGCCCCTTGCCTTGCATTTCCTTGTTGATCACGCGAAGGAGCTTCTTCTGTTCGTCGGTTGGATACAGGAAATGAAGCTTGTACTTGTTCTGCTTGAGAGTGCTCCACTCTTGCATCAACAGGTCCATACCGGGCCCGATGCCAAGTATGCGCACCCAAGCCTTTGAGCGGGTAATAGCTGTAAACAATCGGTTGCGATTGAGCGCCGTGGCAGTCTTGTCCCAACCTGAAGCGCAGTCATGCGCGTTCATGATGTAGATCATCCCGGCTTCGTTCCCCTTCGCACGGAATATCCCCGTGAAGGTGACGCATCCAGCCTTGCTGAAGATGTCAGCTGACGTGCTGACCCCGGCCAACTCGCTATTGATGTCAATCGCAAATAGTTGCTGACGGGCGGGTCCGACCTCTTTCTGCGTTGTGAGGGGGTTCGGGTTGATGACAACGATATCCTCGGGTCGCAGTTCTTGCTCGCGAATATCAGCCTGAATGGCCTGCACAAGCCACGCGGTTTGGTCCACCGAACCTTCAAACTTGTGAAACTGGATCAAGTCATCGAGGCTTGAATGATCCTCCAAAAACTCTGGAGATGTGTCAGGCGTCCGCGCCAATGTGACTTGCTGTCCACCTGCTAACTCACCCTCTTCGACTACATATCCGACATCAGTCCAGAGGGTGTCCTGATCAAAAATTTGAACTAGGCCTCGATCCCTATAGATACCGAAACCGAGCGCATGGGCAGTTGCCAGCAGCGGGCGAGAATTTCGGTAGCACTTTTCCAAGATGATATCTTGCCGGGGCCCTCCCTCCTCCTGGTTTAGTCGCACCAGTGGCATGCCATCTGAGCCATTGCCGAACAGCTCTTCAGCTGGTGGGACCGACGCGCCTGTCAACGACTGCAGTTCGTCATACGCATAGACTAAGCGGCCTGGCGGCGATAGAGATTGATAGCAGAGACGGAGGAATTCAATCGGCAAGTCTTGGGCTTCGTCGATCAACATCAAGTCGTACAAAGCCGCAGTTTGTTTGGTTGCCGAAAGTGCCTCCGAACACGCGCCGGCAAACTCTTTCCCCTCACCGAACTTGCGCTTCGCCGCCCCGAAGTCGAAGAAGGGAATCTCATTCAACCGGCAAAACTTGTGATAGACCCCATCGCGTTCCCGATCACCAGGGCCACCCCACGCATTGATGATGTCGATGTACTCCCAATCAGGCTCCGCCCCGGTTTGTTCAATGGTGAAATTGTTGATCAGACGACGAAATTGCTCCTTCAGTGAGCGGGTGTTGAAGGTGACGGCAATGCGCCATGACGGATTCTGAGAGTGCAGATACGCCACCTTCAATGCGAGAACAATTGTCTTGCCTGAGCCGGCTAGTCCACGAATCCGCTGTACGCCTTCAACGGTTTCAATCACCGCCTGCGACTGATGTTGATCAAGGTTGGCGATCGAATCTTCAACGCGCTTCAGCTTTGCACCGCGCGAATCTGCCTTCTTTGGCTCTCGCTTCTGCTTCCCCGCACGAATTGATGTGACTACCTGGACAGCGGCGAGGAGGTTCTGAAAGACGTCAGCCTCTGCGTTCCAATGAAACCCTTGTACGGTCGCGCCAACGTTCGTTTGATTCGCGACGAAGTAGGGTGGCTCGGCATCTGGCAGGTGCGCCTTGGCAGGCGCATAAGTCACGACGTTGATATCGAACTTTAGCTTTCGTCCAGCCTTGAGCCCCGCATATGGCTTCAAGCGAACCTCAAGCATGGAAGCAATATCGTCCTGGCGCGCGCTGAAGGCACCCAGCTCCGTTCCTTCCACTAGATCAAAGGCAACGAGCCCAAAGGTCGGGGATACCAGCAGAGCGTCCAGTTTCATCGGTCCGGTTGGCGATCCGATGATGGGATAGCCGAGATAGAGGTAACCGTCCCCTGCTAGGGTGGCTGACAGCTCTTCGGCGAGAGCTCTAGACGAAATCGGCTTCTCCTTCGCCGAACCCCATATGACCTCGATCATCCTTATCGCCTCGCTCTATTTGTCAATTCATTGCAACCATGGATTTGCCAGGTCGCCGATACCTGCGAAGGCCGACAACTTGCCTGAGTCTGCAGTGAGTCGGGCGGCCAGTTGGCAGTCAGTTACCCGATGTTCGCGTCAGATTCTCTGTTACTTGCCATGTCTCTATGATGGCCAGATGCTGACCAACGTGAGTTTACCCCATACAGCCGTTCCGACTTTTGACGCTGCCGGTCAAATCAGAAAACACTTTGCGTATTGAATGCCTGCTTCTGTGCTGCCAGCGGTTACCTGACTGTTTGCTTTAAGAAAACACAACCAGCGGTGCCCAAGTGATTTCGGAACTGGCCTGAAGTGCCAACCTTCACTCAAACCGATTTCAAGAACCATGACCGCTGACCAACCTACTTCTGGCGTTGGTGGCGCAGCACCCGAATGGCCCCTAGGGCCGAATTGCCATCCAGCCATTCTCCAGTTTTAATCCCATTCGCCACTGATCGACCGCTACGGCGTAAAAAACCGCCCGCCCAGTTCCTCCAGCCCCAGCATCCCAAGCAACTCGTTCAGCCGTTCCGCCTGCCGGCGCTGGGGCGTGCCCTTGCGGGTGGCGATGATCAGTTCGTTTTTCATCGAGTGTTCCCAGCCCACCAGTTCGGTGACGTTGACCTGGTAGCCGTGCGCCTCCAGTTGCAGGCAGCGCAGGACGTTGGTGACGTGGCTGCCGAACTCGCGGGTGTGGATGGGGTGGCGCCAGAGTTCGGCCAGGACTTCGCGCTTGATCGCCTGGCCCTTGTTCTTGCGCAGGGTGGCGGCGACCTCGGCCTGGCAGCAGGGCACCAGGACGATGTAGCGGGCCTCCTTGGCCAGGGCGAAGCGGATGGCGTCGTCGGTGGCGGTGTTGCAGGCGTGCAGGGCGGTGACCAGGTCGATGCGCTCGGGCATGCGTTCGCTGGCGATCGACTCGGCCACCGTCAGGTTGAGGAAGGACATCCCGGTAAAACCCAGGCGGGCGGCCAGTTCTTCCGACCTGGCGACCAGGTCGGGACGGGTCTCGATGCCGTAGATGTGCGGGTCGCCGTCCAGGCCCTTGAAGAACAGGTCGTAGAGGATGAAGCCCAGGTAGGACTTGCCGGCGCCGTGGTCGACCAGGCGGATGTCCGGGCGCTCGGCGCGCGCCGCCTGGAGCAGCGGCTCGATGAACTGGTACAGGTGGTAGACCTGCTTGAGCTTGCGCCGGCTGTCCTGGTTCATGCGCCCGTCGCGGGTCAGGATGTGCAGCTCCTTGAGCAGTTCGACGGACTGGCCGGGCCGGATTTCCGGCATGAGCTGGACGGGGGTGCCTTGGGGCTGGGCGGGCATGGCGGTCTTTCGGCGGCTTGGGTCGGCAATGGGCGTTACTTTACCGCCCCTCGTCGATTGCCGTCAGGGTGCTGTGCCATGCAGGGATTCGATGCGTTCACGGGTGGCCGGATGCGATGAGAGATAGCCGAATGGGCCGTCGCCCTTTCCGGCTTCGCCGCGGTGTGCGGCTTCCAGGCGTGCCAGCATGTCGCCCAGTAGGGCCGGCGAGAGGCCGTTCGCTTCCAGCATGGCGGTGGCATAGGCGTCCGCCTCGCGCTCGAAGTCGCGCGAATAACCCGTTTCCAGCAGCAGGGTGGGCAGGCTGGCGGCGATGTTGCCGACGTCGCCGGCATACCAGGCCACGACCAGGCCGACGACGGAACTCTGGATCAGCATGCGCAGGCTGTGGCGGTGGTCGAGGTGGCCCAGTTCGTGGGCCAGGACGGCGAGTATTTCGCGGTCGTCGGCGGCCAGGGCGGCCAATTGGTCGGTCAGCACGATGGTGCCGTCGGGCAGGGCGAAGGCATTGGCGCCGACCCGGCCGCCGTCGCGGTGGACGATCCGGTACAGGGGCCGCCTGTCGCCCGGCGCGGCCAGACCGGCGAACTTGTCCGCCAGGCCTTGCTGGCGCGCCTTGGGCAGCTTGCTGGGGGTGAATACGGCGCGGTCGAGCATGAGCAGCGAACCGCCGCCGAGCTGGATCAGCATGCGTTCGGGCATCCGATAGGCCAGCCATTCCGCCGCCGCCGGCAGGCCCCAGCGGTAGCCGGCCGTCACCGCCGCGGCGGACAGGACGACGGCCAGCACGGCCCAGAGCCAGCGGCCTTGCAATCGCACCACCCAGCCGTCGCGATGGCCGCCGGCCGCGAGCAGGGCGGCGAAGCCGGCGTGGTCGCGCACCTCGCAATGGGCGCCGTCGGGCAGTTTGAGCAGACGCGGCGCGGCGCCCATCGGTTCGGAGACGCGCAGGCCGGCGAGCGGCTCGCTGCGGTCGACGTCCGCGCCGACGATTTCCAGGCGGTCGCCGGCCAGCCTCAGGACGACCGGATGCACCCGTGCGCTGCGGCCGTCGTAGTAGTCGGCGGCGACATCCGGGTCAGAAGGAGATGTCGACATCGAACACTTCGGCGGTCTCCTCGCCGGTCGCCGAGACGGGGCGGGACTGGTCGGCGACGAATTCGTCCAGGTCGCCGTGGGCGGCCAGGGCCATGTGCTCGAGCCGGTACTTGGCCAGGCGGATGTCGGCGAACGGCTTGAACAGGCCCAGGGTGAGCAGGATGGCGAGGAAGTTGCTCAGGTAGATGGCCAGGAGGTCGCGCGCCCGGACGTCGCTGGCGAAGCCGTGCGGCCCCAGGGCGGTGCCGTTCCAGACCAGGTTCTGCATGCGGGCCGAGAACCAGGGGCCGAGGAACAGCATGGCGACCAGGTAGAAGACCAGCAAGGCCAGCAGGATCATCAGGCCGACCCCTGCCCGCTGCTCCTTGGTCAGATAGGGGTTGTTGATCATGGCGAACAGCCCGGTGCCGCCGCTGGCGGCGAGGGTGATGGCGAGCAGGACGGCCAGCATCGCGACCAGTTGGACGTAGATGACGTAGAAGCGGCCGACCCCGGCGCCCAGGCTGAACGGTGCCGTGCCGTAGCGGCTGTTGCCGTGCTGCCAGGTCTTGATGCGCTGGTGCGCCATGGGCATGAGCAGGCCCAGGGTGAGGTAGCCCAGGGCCGGCCAGAGCAGGAACACGCCATAGGCGTCGCCGACGCTGCCGTCGAAGCGGAAGCGCAGGCCGCGGTAGCTGCTGTTGGCCAGCTTGAAGCACAGGGAACGCTGCAACAGCCAGGGCAGGAGCAGGAGCAGGCCGACCAGCACGGCCAGGCCGACGGTCAGGCTGGTGCGGGCGGCGATGTTGTAGACCACGAACAGACCGACGCCGATCAGGCGGCCCTTGAGGATCGCCAGCGGGTCGCCGTGGTAGTCGAAGCTGCTGCCGGCCAGGGCGGTGTTGCGGTAGAAGTATTGCAGCCGGCGCACCTTGGCCCAGGCCGAGTAGATGCCCAGGGTGACGATGGTCAGGGCGACGTTGACGATCCAGATGCGGAAATATTCGCGGCCGTCGCCGGTAAAGGCGAAGGGGTGAGGTTGGGGTGTGTGTTCGGCCATGGCGGTGGGGCTCCCTGTCTTGTTTGCCGGCATTTTCCCGTTCGGCACGGCCACCGGCAAGTGGCGATCCGGCCGATCAGCCGCGCTGCGGCCCGCGCCAGGCCGGTTCGTCGTGGCCGCCGCGCCGGTTGAGCGTGCGCGCCAGGACGAAGAACAGGTCGGACAGGCGGTTCAGGTACTTGCCCGGTCCGGGTTCCAGGAGTTCGACCGCGGCCAGGCTGGTCAGGCGCCGTTCGGCACGCCGGCAGACCGAGCGGCAGACGTGGGCGAGGGCGGCGGCGCGGCTGCCGCCGGGCAGGACGAATTCGGCCAGGGGGGGCAGGTCGGCGTTCAGGGCGGCGACGGCGGCCTCGATGCGGGCGAGGTGTTCGGCGCCGATCTGGGGCCGCTCGGGCAGGGCGAGTTCGCCGCCGAGGTCGAACAGGTCGTTCTGGATCGCCGCCAGCAGCGTTCCGACATCGTCGTCGAGTCCGTCGGCGGCGAGCAGGCCGATGCAGCTGTTCAACTCGTCCACCGTGCCCAGGGCCTCGATGCGCGGGTCGTGCTTGGGCACCCGGCGGCCGTCGGCCAGGCCGGTCGTGCCGTCGTCGCCGGTGCGGGTGACGATGGCGCTCAATCGAGGGGAGGCGCTCCCTTCCCCCTCCGGGGGAAGGGTTGGGGATGAGGGGGCAACGTCTACCTGGCGTGATTCGGTCATCTTGTCTTGCCCTCCATGCAGGCCAGGTAGGCGGCGCCGTCGGGCGGGGCACCGTAGCGCTGGCTGGTCCAGATCATCTCGGCCAGGCAGTCCATGGTCTCGTGCTGGGCCGCGTGTTCGTCGCCCAGCTTGTGGGCCAGCTTGAGATAGCGGGCGCGGATGCCGGCCGGCTGGTCGATGGCCAGTTGCTCGCTGATCGACAGGTGCATCATCAGGTGCAGGAACGGGTTGGTCTCGCCGTGTTCCGGGCGCCAGTCGCGGTCCAGGTTGGCGTCGGCGTCTTCGAGCAGGGCATGGTATTCCGGGTGGCGCTGGATGTGGTCGGCGGCCAGGGCCTCCAGGTCGGTCAGGATGGTCTTGGCGCGGTGCTTGCGCCAGGCCTCGAAGAGGAACTGGCGGGCTTCGTCGCGGGTGGGGTTGAACATCAGTCGGCTCCGGGGTAATGCAAGGCGAGGACGGTGGCGTACTGGAGCAGGCGGTTGCCGCCGTCCAGGTGGCTGAATTCGCCGTTGCCGTAGAAACCGAGCAGCGGCATGCCGGGGAAACGCCGGGTGATGGCTTCGAGGTCGCGGTCGACGCCGCCGTAGAAATAGGGGCCGCGTCCCATGCATGGAAAGCACAGGCCAAAGGCCGGGGCACGCGGGACGTCGAAGATGCGCCGGTCGAGCATCAGGTTCATGTCGCGCTCGGCCGCGAGGGGTTGGCGGATGGCCCAGAACAGGCGGTCGAAGGCCTTGACCCGGCCGGAGACGGTGACCGAGCGGTCGGCGGGGTTGGTCGAGAGGATGGGCAACAGGTGGTAGCGGCCCTCGACGATGGCGTTGTCCGGCTCGCCGTACACTACCCCGGCCATGACCAGGTGGAGGGGGAACTGGCGCGAATCGCCGGCATCGAGCGGCAGCAGCCTGGCCAGGCCGTCCAGGGCCGGCTGGCCGCCGATGGCGTGGATGTCGTGGCCGGTCACCCGGTCGACAGGATGCGGCTCGGACAGGGGCTGGATGCCGCGCGAGGTATCGATCCGGAAATGACCGCCCTCGAAGGCGATCTCGCAGCGCCGGCCGGGCGCCAGGCGGCTGCCCGACCAGACCGTGTAGGGGCCCTGGCCGGAGGCATCGCCGGAGACCGCGCCGAAACGGCGGCCGGGCGCGTCCAGCCAGCGGGTGTCGACGGCGTTGGGCGCCGCCAGGGCCAGGCGCCAGTCGTCCTCGGGCCGGGCCGGGCGGATGCCGCCGCCGTCGCCGAACACCATGGCGGCGGCGGCCGGGACGTCGAGCAGCCATTCCTCCTCGGTGAACAGGCCGGTCGAGGTGCAGCCGGCCACCTGCAGGCAGTTGGCGGCGCGCGAGGCGGCGGTGATGGCGGCCTGCGGATGGCTGGCGAAATCGGAACTGAGGAAGAGCAGGACGCCGCGGGCGATCTCGATGTCGGCGCGTTCCATCGCCGCGTTCACCGCCGCGGCGGCCAACTCGGGGGCGGCGACGATGCCCTTGGCGAGGCCGCTGGCGACCTTCAAGCGGTCTTGTCCTTGTACTCGCACAGGTCGGCGATGCCGCAGGCCTGGCAGTCCGGCTTGCGTGCCTTGCAGACGTAGCGGCCGTGCAGGATCAGCCAGTGGTGGGCGTCGTGGCGGAACTCGTCCGGGGTGGTCTTGAGCAGCTTGTTCTCGACTTCCAGGACGGTCTTGCCGGGGGCCAGGCCGATCCGGTTGGCGACCCGGAAGATGTGGGTGTCGACCGCGATGGTGGGCAGGCCGAAGGCGGTGTTGAGGACCACGTTGGCGGTCTTGCGGCCGACCCCTGGCAGGGACTCCAGGGCCTCGCGGTCGGCCGGCACCTCGCCGCCGTGGCGTTCCAGGAGCAGGCGCGAGAGCTCGATGACGTTCCTGGCCTTGGTCTGGAAGAGGCCGATGCGCCGGATGTGTTCCTTCAGCCCGGCCTCGCCCAGGGCCAGCATGGCCTCGGGCGTGCCGGCGACCGGGAACAGGGTGGCGGTGGCCAGGTTGACGCTCTTGTCGGTGGCCTGGGCCGAAAGCACCACGGCGACCAGGAGTTGGTAGGCCGAGGTGTAGGCGAGTTCGGTGGTCGGGTGCGGGTTGCCGGCGCGCAGGCGCTCGAAGATCTGCCGGCGCCGGGTGGCATTCATGGGGCGGCGTTGATCAGCCGGCCCGGCCGGCCCTGATCTGGTCCAGCCAGTTGCGCCCGGCGATCAGGAGGCCGAGGCCGAGGAAGGCGCCGGGCGGCAGGATGGCGAGGAGCAGGCCCTGGTAGTCGGGGATGACGTGGATGACCCAGTCCTTGGCCATGGGGCCGAGGGCCATGTCGATGCCGGCGAACAGGGTGCCCTTGCCGAATATCTCCCGGATCGCGCCCAGGGCGGCCAGCACCAGGGTCAGGCCCAGGCCCATCATGAGGCCGTCGAGGGCCGATAGGAGGGACGAATTCTTCGAGGCGAAGGCCTCCACGCGGGCCAGGACGATGCAGTTGACCACGATGAGCGGGATGAAGATGCCCAGCACCACGTAGAGCGAGAGCAGGTAGGCGTGCATGAGCAGGTCGACCACGGTGACCAGGGTGGCGATCACGGTGATGTAGGCCGGTATGCGGATCGGTTCCGGGATCCAGGACCGGATCGCCGACACGCTGCTGCTCGCCAGGGTCATCACCAGGGTGGTGGCGAGCCCGAGCGAGAGGGCGTTGACCAGGCTGTTGCTGACCGCCAGCAGGGGGCACAGGCCGAGGATCTGGACGATGCCGGGGTTCTGCTTCCAGAGTCCGTTGACGATGATCTCGCGGGCGTTAGACATGGGGTGCCTCCGGGTTGCCCCCT
>JAAXVP010000117.1 GCA_013335435.1 Thiobacillus sp.
CCCGGGAAGGGGGCGATCGCGGTCGGGTGGTTGTGGGTCTCCACCTTCATCAGGATGTGGGTGGCCTCCTGGTGGAAGCCGTAGCGGCCCTTCTGGTCCGGGTAGAAGCGGCCGATGGTGGCACCCTCGATCACCGAGGCGTTGTCGGAATAGGCCGACAACGTCCCTTGCGGCCGCACCTTGTGGGTGTGCCGGATCATGCCGAACAGCGATTCCTTCTGCTTCTCGCCGTCGACGATCCAGTCGGCGTTGAAGATCTTGTGCCGGCAGTGCTCGGAGTTGGCCTGGGCGAACATCATCAACTCGACGTCGGTCGGGTTGCGCTTCACCTTCTTGAAGTTGTCGACCAGGTAGTCGATCTCGTCCGGCGACAGGGCCAGGCCCCAGTCGGCGTTGGCCTTCTCCAGGGCCTTCTTGCCGCCCTTGAGCACGTCCACGGTCTCGAAGCCGGGCGCCGCGACGTGGTGGAACAGGCGCTCCGCCTCGCCCTCGTCGGTGAGTACGCTCTCGGTCATGCGGTCGTGCAGGTGGGGCAGCGCGGCCTCGGCCTTGGCGGCGGAAAGCGCCTTGCCCTTCCTGTCGCTGAGCCGATAAGCGATGCCGTGCTCGATGCGGGCGACCTTGTCGAGGCCGCAGTTGCGCGCGATGTCGGTGGCCTTGGACGACCAGGGCGATACCGTGCCCAGGCGCGGCGTCACCAGCAAGGCCTTGGCCGCCGGCAGATGCGGCTTGGCCTGCAGCAACTCGCACAGGAATTCGAGGTCGGCCTCCTCCAGGGGAGCGGTCAACTCGACGAAGTAGCGGTATTCCGCCGCCACCTGGGCCACCCCGGCCGGGCGCAGCTTGGCGAGAAGCTTGTCGATGCGGAAATCGGACAGGGCGGACAGGCCGCGCAGGTAGATGACTTGGGGCATGGCTGGCTAGCGTCGAATCGGACGGGGCATTCTAACCGAAAGCGCCCCCGCCCACGCCCCCGTCCGGCGGCAATCAGCGCTTCTGCTTGGCCTGCCAGTCGGCTACCTGCTTGAGCACCGTTTCGACCTGGTCGGCGGGCAATGCCTTGACGATGCTGTCGACGCTCTCCTTGGCCAGCTTGTAGCCGCCCTGATAGGCCAGCTCGTACCAGAACAGGGCCTGGACCGGATCCTTGGCCACGCCCTCGCCTTTCTGGTAGACGTCGCCGAGGGCGTACTGGGCGTCGGCCAGGCCCTTTTGGGCGGCACTCGCGAACCAGTCGAAGGCGCCCTTGTGGTCCTGGTCGTGGCCCTGGCCGGCGCTCAACATGACCCCCACCATGTATTCGGACTGGGAAAAACCGGTCTTGGCATTTTCCAGGAACAGCCGGTAGGCCTTGTCGTAATCCACGCAGGAATAGGCCTGCAGGGCCTTGTCGTAGGCCGCCTTGTTGGCGTCCGGAGCCGCGACCGGCTCGGCCAGGGCGGAGACGGGCAGCAGGAAGGCGAAGGCGGTGATCAGCAAAGTACGTTTCATGGACTGCTTTCCTCTCGGGGTGAATTTATCGATGGCGGGACGCAAACAACCCCCATGTCCCGCCAAGCCCGGTAATTTGAACCGGGCAAGGCGATTCGTAAAGCGCCGCATGCGCCGACGCCACTCGAACGGTGGCGTGCGGTATATTTCCATCCATGTCCCCATTCCCGCTGCTTTCGCCATGAAATATTGCAGCTCCTGCGGCGCCCCGGTCAGCCATCGCATCCCGGACGGCGACAACCGCCACCGCTACGTCTGCGACGCCTGCGGCGCCATTCACTACCAGAACCCGCGCATGGTGGTCGGCTGCCTGCCTTACTGGGGCGACAAGGTGCTGCTCTGCAAGCGCGCCATCGAACCGCGCTACGGCTACTGGACCCTGCCGGCCGGCTTCATGGAGAACGGCGAGACCACCGCCGAGGGCGCGGTGCGGGAAACCCTGGAGGAGGCCGGCGCCCGGGTCGCCATCGACGATCTCTATACCTTGATCAACGTGCCGGACATCGACCAGGTCTACCTGCTGTTCCGGGCCCGTCTGCTCGATCTCGACTTCGCGCCCGGCGAGGAAAGCCTGGAGGTTGCCCTGTTCGACGAGGCCGACATACCCTGGGACCAGATCGCCTTCCGTACCGTGAAGAAGACCTTGGAGCATTACTTCAAGGACCGCCGGTGCGACGAATTTCCGCTCCATTTCGGTGATCTCGACCGCCGCGAAAAATAATCGCCTGGCCTCGGCTATCCTTAACAGCTGAGCATCCGGTTAGACGAGAGCACGTCATGTCCGATCCCGCCACGGAACGCAAGACCGTTCCCTTCGCGCGCATCCGCCTGAACGTCGGCGACTCCTTGCACATGCAGGCGGTGGGCACCGCCGACCAGGCCCATTACCCGGTCCGCTACATGGGCGGCGTCGCGGACGCCAGCCTGCTGACCACCCTGCCCCTCATCGACCGCGAACCCATGTGGATGCGCTTCAACGGCGAATACATCTTCCGCGGCCTGGCCGGCAAATACATCTATGCTTTCGTGGCCAAGCTGATCAAGGCACGCGCGCACCCCTACCCGTACGCCCATTTCTCCTGGCCGGAGACGGTCGAGGTCAGGCTGGTGCGCCGTTCGCCCCGGATCAAGGTGAATCTGGCGGGCCGCTGCGAGAAGGCTGGCGGCGCGACCCTGCCGCTCAGCTTCATCGACCTCAGCCTGCATGGCGCCATGGTCGAGGCCGGCGAACCGCTCGGCGAGATCGGCGAAGCCGTGCGGATCACCGTGCCGATCCTGTTGTCCGAGGTCAATCGCGAACTCTCCTTGGCTGCCGACATCCGCAGCGTGGCCGGCGGCGAGGAATCCCGCTACGGCCTGGAATTCCACCGCCTGGCGGACGACGACGTCCTCCTCCTGCACTATTTCATCGACCACCAGATCGCCGAAGCCGTGACCTGAGGCGCGGCCGGCGCGCCTCAGGCGCCCAGCAGGGCGTTCATCCGCTTCACGAAGCCGGCCGGGTCGGCCAACTGGCCACCATCGAGCAGGACAGCCTGGTCGAGCACCAGCCGGGCCAGATCACCGAAGCGCTCACCTTCCTCGCCGTCCAGGCGCTTGACCAGGGCGTGGCTGGCATTGATCTCCAGGATCGGCTTGGCCTCCGGCGCGCTCTGGCCCATGGCCTTGAGCATACGGGCCAGGTGGCCGCTCATGTCGTGCTCGCCGGCCACCAGGCAGGCGGGGGAATCGACCAGACGGCTACTGACCCGGACTTCCTTGACCGCATCCTTGAGGGCCTCCTGGATGCGCTCGACCAGGGCCTTGACCTCTTCGGCCTTGGGCGCTTCCGCCTCGGCCTGGTCGCCCGCCTCCGACTTCACGGCGGAAAGATCGAGGTCGCCCTTGGCGACGCTGGCCAGGGACTTGCCGTCGAACTCGAACAGGTGCGAGACCAGCCACTCGTCAACCCGGTCGGCCAGGAGCAGGACCTCGATGCCTTTCTTGCGGAAGATCTCCAGGTGCGGGCTGGCCTTGGCCGCGGCCAGGCTGTCGGCGGTGACGTACCAGATCTTGTCCTGGCCTTCCTTCATGCGGCCGATGTAGTCGGCCAGGGAGACGGTCGGGGCGTCGCTGGTGGTGGAGCGGAAGCGGCACAGGCCGGCGATGCGGTCCTTGTTGGCATGGTCCTCGCCGACGCCTTCCTTGAGCACCTCGCCGAAGTTCTCCCAGACCTTGGCGTAGTCGTCCTTGCGGTTCTCGGCCAGGTCTTCCAGCAGGCCCAGGGCCTTCTTGACGCAGCCGGCGCGGATCATCTCCATGTCCTTGGTCTGCTGCAGGATCTCGCGCGAGACGTTGAGCGGCAGGTCGGCGGCGTCGATCACCCCGCGCATGAAGCGCAGGTAGGCCGGCATCAGCTTGCGCGCGTCCTCCATGATGAAGACCCGCTTCACGTACAGCTTGACGCCGGTCTTGGCCTCCCGGTCCCAGAGGTCGAACGGGGCATGGGCCGGCACGTAGAGCAACAGGGTGTAGTCCTGGCGGCCCTCGACGCGGGCGTGGGTCCAGGCCAGCGGGTCTTCGTAGTCGTGGCCGACATGCTGGTAGAAGGCCTTGTACTCCTCTTCGGTGATGTCGTTCTTCGAGCGCGCCCACAGGGCATTGGCCTTGTTGACCGTCTCTTCCTCGCCCTTGTCGTTGACGAACACGATGGGAATGGCGATGTGGTCGGAATACTGGCGGATCACCGACTTGATGCGCCATTCCTCCAGGAACTCGCTCTCGTCCGCCTTCATGTGCAGGACGATCTCGGTGCCGCGACCGGCCTTCTCCACGGTTTCCAGGCTGTATTCGCCGGCACCGGCGGATTCCCAGCGCACGCCGTGCTCCTGGGTCAGGCCGGCCCGGCGGGTGGTCAGGGTGACCTTGTCGGCGACGATGAAGCTGGAATAGAAGCCGACGCCGAACTGGCCGATCAGCTGGGCGTCCTTCTGCTGGTCGCCGGTCAGCTTGCCGAAGAATTCCTTGGTGCCGGACTTGGCGATCGTGCCGATGTGCTCGATCACCTCCTGGCGGCTCATGCCGATGCCGTTGTCACGGATGGTCAGGGTCTTGGCCTCCTTGTCGGCCGAAATCCAGATCTTCAGCTCGGGCTGGCCCTCGTACAGGGCGCCGTCGTTCAACGCCTCGAAGCGCAGCTTGTCGGCCGCGTCGGCGGCGTTCGAGCACAGCTCGCGCACGAAGATTTCCTTGTGCGAGTACAGGGAATGGATCATCAGATGCAGGAGTTGCTTGACCTCGGCCTGGAAGCCCAGGGTTTCCTTGACGTTTTCGCTCATATCGACCTCTTGGTGGAATGCTGACTGTGGACCGTGCCGAAGATAGGGCTGTTCGACCGGCTTTCAAGTCCCGGCCGCAAACAAAACCCTACCCAATCAGCACGAATGATCCGGAAGCCTGGCATGGCAAGCCATGCTTTCCCCCTCTCCCCAGCCCTCCCCCACCAGGGTGGAGGGCACTTGCCCAAGCCGACCGAAATAACGGGTTTCACCCCTCCCCTTGAGGGCGGTGGGGTGGGGGTGAGGCAGGCGAAGCCGGCCTGGTTGCAATGGGCTCTCCGGAAGATCCGTGCCAATCAGGAAACCCTACGCCGGCGTCGGGAATCATTCATAATCACGAAGGTAAAACGCGTTCCCCGGCAACCGCCAGGCCGCCGGCCCTTACGGGTACCGGCCACGGCTGGCCGCCGGCTTTCCGGTCGCCGCCGACCGATTCTGGAGGAAATGGGGTGAACCACAATATGCTGGACCTGGCCGGGATCGCGATCCTGGCCGTACTGCTGGCGCTGAGTGTCGTCCTGGTGTTCCGGCTCAGGACCGTGAATGCCGGAATACGCCAGAAACACGATTTCCTGAGCGCGGTCCTGCGCGTCGCCGGGGCGCTGGTCCTGGTCATGGACCGGCAGGGCCGCATCCTCCAGTTCAACGAGGCCTGCGAGGTCACCAGCGGTTACCGCTATGCCGAGGCCAAGGGCCGTTATCCCTGGGATTTCCTGCTGCCGGCCGAGGCCGTCGAACCGGTCAAGGCGGTCTTCACCACCCTGACCGCGGGCCAGTTCCCCAACGTCCACGAAAACGAATGGCTGACCAGGGACGGCCGGCGCCGCCTGATCGCCTGGAGCAACACCGCCCTGACCGACCGGCGCGGCCGGGTCAGCCATGTCATCGCCACCGGCATCGACATCACCGAGCGCCGGGCGGCGGAGACCGCGCTGCGCGCCTCCGAGGCCCGCTTCCGCGGCCTGGTCGAAACCTCCAGCGACTGGATCTGGGAGGTCGACGCCGAGGCCCGCTACACCTATGCCAGCCCCAAGGTCGAGGCCATCCTGGGCTATCGGCCTGAGGAGGTGCTGGGCAAGGCCCCGTTCGACTTCATGACCGAGGCCGAGGCCGTCCGGGTACGCGCCTTGTTCACCCGCATACTCGACCGCAAGACCGGCTTCGCCATGCTGGAAAACACCAACCTGCACCGCAGCGGCGAGGCCGTGGTGCTGGAGACCAGCGGCGTGCCCATCCTCGACGAGCGGGGCGGTCTGCTCGGCTACCGCGGCGTCGACCGCGACGTCACCGAGCGCAAGGTCGCGGAAGAGACGCTGCGCGGCTACATCCAGGAACTGGAAGAACTGCACCGGCGGCTCGATGCCGAGCACGCCCTGACCAAGGACATCATGGACCACATGGTCCACCGCCACGGCATGCATGACACCGCCATCCAGCACTGGCAACAGCCCAGCTCGCTGTTCAACGGCGACGTCCTGTGCATGCACCGCTCACCCACGGGCAAGCTCTACGTCATGCTCGGCGACGCCACCGGCCACGGCCTGCCCGCCGCTCTCTGCCTGCTGCCCGCCATGACCGTCTTCTACGCCATGGCCAAGCGCGACCTGGATCTGAAGGAGATGGCGGAGGAGATCAACCGGCAATTGCGCGCCGCCCTGCCCACCGGCCATTTCCTGGCCGCCGGGCTGTTCGTCATCGACGGCGGCCAATGCACGGTGGAATGGTGGCTGGGCGGCATGCCGCCGGTCCTGGTCTTCGACCGCGACGGCCGCCTGGCCAGGCGCCTGAGCTCCGAACACCTGCCTCTGGGGGTCGCCGACCTGGAGAACACGACGACGCACCGGGAGAGTTTCAGCTGTACCACCGGCCACCAGTACCTGATGTACACGGATGGCGTCGTCGAAGCCAGCGACGCCGGCGGCGCCGCCTATGGCGAGGAACGGCTCGTCGCCGCCTACCGCAATGCCGGCGGGAACGAGCGCTTCGAATCGATCCGGGCCGACATCCACCGCCACATGGGCGGCAAGGCGCCCCTGGACGACATTTCCCTGGCCCTGCTCGACTGTAGGCCGGTGTGCCAGAACGACTGCCGCCGCCAAGCCAGCGGCATGGCCATGGCGGATTAACGCAGCCCCAACACGTCCTGCATGTCGTACAGGCCGCGTTCCTTGCCGGCCAGGAAGCGCGCCGCGCGCAGGGCGCCGTTGGCGAAGGTCATCCGGCTGGAGGCCTTGTGGCTGATCTCGACCCGCTCGCCGATGGTGGCGAACAGGGCGGTGTGGTCGCCCACGATGTCGCCGCCGCGCACGGTGGCGAAGCCGATGGTGGACGGCTGGCGCTCGCCGGTGACGCCTTCGCGGCCGTACACGGCGCAGTCCCTGAGGTCGCGGCCGAGGGCGTTGGCGATCACCTCGCCCATGCGCAGGGCGGTGCCGGACGGCGCATCGACCTTGTGCCGGTGATGGGCCTCGACGATCTCGATGTCGTAGCCTTCGTCGAGCACCCGGCTGGCCATGTCGAGCAGCTTGAACACCAGGTTGACGCCGACGCTCATGTTGGGCGCGAAGACGATGGGAATCTCCTCGGCGGCGGCGGCGATGGCCGCCTTGCCGGCGGCGTCGAAGCCGGTGGTGCCGATCACCATGGCCACCTTGTGGCGGCGGCAGGCCTCGATGTGGGCCAGGGTCGCCTCGGGCCGGGTGAAATCGATCAGGGCATGGCCGCCCTTCAGGGCGTCGTCCAGGTTTTCGACGATGGCGGCCTGGGCGGGCGCACCCGCCAGTTCTCCGGCATCGCGGCCGAGGAAGGGGCTGCCGGCCCGTTCCAGGGCCGAGTGGATACGCATGTCCGGGGCGGCGGCGACCGCCTCCAGGAGGGCACGACCCATGCGCCCGGAGGCGCCGGCGATGACGATGTTCAGACTCATGGCTTGGCGGTCTCCGCCGGTTGCGCCGCCTCGGCAGGCTTGGCGGTTTCGGCAGGCTTGGCGGTTTCAGCGGGCTTGGCGGTTTCAGCGGGCTTGGCCGGCTGGGCGGCCACGACATCGCCCTCGATGCGCGCCAGCTTGTCGTTCTCGAACAGCACGGTGATATGGCGTTGCTCGATCACCTTGCCGCCGCGCTGGAGGATATAGGCGTAATCCCAACGGTTCCGGTGGAAGGGATCGACGAGCAGCGGCGTGCCAAGCAGGAAGCGCACCTGGGACGGGGTCATGCCCGGCTTGAGCAGGCTCACCTGCTCCTGGGTAAGCAAATTGCCCTGCTGGATGTCGATATGGTACGGCGAAATGGCATCGACCGGGTTGAGCTTGCCGACGCTATCGCGCCAATTGGCGCAGCCGGCCAGGGAAACCAGGATCAGGGAAGCGATTACCAATTTTGTCATCATGGATGAACCATAAGGGGAAGCCGCGCTATGATAACGCGGCCACCCAGCAAGAGCACAGCATGACCAGCGGAGAACAACTGAAAAGCCTCGGTCTCAAGGTCACCGGCCCGCGCCGCAAGATCCTGGCCCTGTTCGAGGACACCGACCAGTCCCACCTGTCGGCCGAGGATATCTACAAGATGCTGTTGGCCGACCACGAAGATGTCGGCCTGGCCACCGTCTATCGCGTCCTGACCCAGTTCGAACAGGCCGGCATCCTGACCCGGCACCGCTTCGACAACGACAAGGCGGTCTACGAACTCAACAAGGGCGGCCACCACGACCACCTGCTATGCATCCAGTGCGGCCGGGTCGAGGAGTTCTACGATCCCGAGATCGAACGCCGCCAGAAGAAGATCGCCGCCGACCGCGGTTTCCGCATCCAGGACCACAGCCTGTACCTGTACGTGGAGTGCATCCGGGAAGACTGCCCGCATCGGGGCAAGGAACCGGAATAAGGCCTACCGCGGCTGGGCGGGCGCAGGCATCGGCTCCTGAAGCGCGGGCTCGGCCGCCAGGATGGCGATGCGCGGCCGTGTGCGCGTGCCCGCGGACTCGATTGCCTGGATGATTTCCTTCACCAGTGCGTCCACGACCGGGGCAACCACGTGCGGCGTGGTGCCGGTAAAGAGTATGACGTAGCTGAGCACCCGCTCCGTGCCGCTTGCCGAGGCATCGACGCGGCATAGCGCACGCCCGGAGGCCATATCGTAGATCGTGGCGGACAGGCTCGATTTGTGCTCCGCCGACTGCGCACCGGCGACGAGCGGGACGAAGAAGCCATTCTCGTCGCCAACGCTGTAGACGAGCGGACTGACCAGCACCAGGTAATCGACCGGCAGGTTCCGGGCGATATGGTCGCGCGTCCCGGCCGCGAGCAGTTCATGCAAGCGCCACCCGCCCTGCGGGTACGCCGTGTCGCGAAACCGCAGGGCATCGACGACTTCCAGTCGGGGATCGCTCGCCGCGATCCGTTGCGCCAGCAATTCGAGCAGTCGCCGGGGCCCCACGGTCACCAGGGTATCGCCCGCCAGCCCGGCATTTTCGTGCCGGCTGGCCTCGTGCGTGCCTTCGACCGGCACGGTCAGCGCACAGCCCGTCAGGCCCGGCATGGTCAGTAAAACGGCGAGAATGGCGCAGACGAAGCGCATGGTCATGGTTTCTTCGTGCCGCCGACTACCGCGCGGCTGGCGGCATCCTCGAGCCAGAAATAGAACCGGTAGCCGGTTCCGTAGGTCCGGTCCGCAAACAGCTTGTAGACATGGCCGGCCTGGAGGTCGACGGCAACCGCGAGCGACGCCTCCTTCAGCAGCGCAGGCTCCACCATCACGCTGAACCCGAATTGCTGGCGCCAGGCCAGGGCATGCCGGCCTGGCAGGACATGAACTTCCTGATAATCCGTCTTCGACACGCCGAAGCCGTCGACGGTGGCGGATGCGACGTCGTTGATCAGCAAGATGGCCAGTTCGTTCGCCGGCCGGACGCTGCCGGGATAGAGCTTGTACACCTGGCGGGAGGATTTTTCCTCCTCGACCAAGGCCTGATAGGTCTTGTCCTCCGGGATCACCAGACAACCGGCCAGGCTCGGCAACAGCCCCACGACCAGTGCCAGGCGGGCCAGGACCAACGCCTGCGGGCGCAGCCGATCCTTACTGGCGTACGTCGAAACCGCACCGTTCATCGCATGTACCCGACAGTCGAGATGAGTTGAGCATAGCTGCTGCGCGACTCATTTGTGGCGGCCGACAACGGGCCGGGCACCGGTCAGCCGCCCAGCATCTCCTCGGCATGCTTGCGGGTCGTCTCGGTGATCTTCACCCCGCCGAGCATGCGGGCCAG